>JBHIEQ010000286.1:0-4019 GCA_046760725.1 Gemmatimonadales bacterium | reverse complement strand
GTAGAGCAGGTTCACGACGATGCGGGCGACGTTGTAGCCGAAGCGGTAGTAGGTGAGGACGTTGAAGTAGGGGACGATCTCCTCGACGTAGGCTTCCACGCGCACCCGCGCGTCCATGTCGCTCGTTCCGTGTTCCTCACAGTGAGCGCGGATGGCGCGCTTGACGACGGGGTCGCGCAACAGCTCCTCGCGCAGGGTCCGCTTGCTCACCAGCTTGTAGCGGTCGATGCGCACCCGGAACTGGTGCACTACGCGCAGCACGGCCCGGTC
The DNA here is from genome assembly GCA_046760725.1 of Gemmatimonadales bacterium. Lineage (GTDB taxonomy): Bacteria > Gemmatimonadota > Gemmatimonadetes > Gemmatimonadales > GWC2-71-9 > JBHIEQ01. Next base: position 3,749 of record JBHIEQ010000286.1, on the reverse strand, counting down.
GAACCAGCGCCGGACGGCATAGCGAGGACCCCATCGCCCCATCATCCCGTCATGCCCTCATGCCGTGGTGCCGTCATGCCGTCCTGCCGTTCTCGTACGCCATTCTCTGAAGCCGAGCCACGCGCACCGCGATGGGAGGATGCGTCGCTAGGAAGTCCGCGAGGAATCCCTGCTTGTGGGTAACGCGTCTCCCCAGGGGATCGGCGATACAGAGATGCGCGGCGCCCCGCTTGATCGATTTGGTGGGCGCCGCATGGTCCTCGATCTTCCGGAGCGCGGCCGCGAGGGCCGCCGGGTGGCGCGTGAACTGAGCCGCTGTGGCGTCCGCCAGAAACTCCCGCTTGCGGCTCACCGCGAGAGCCAGGAGGCGGGAGACGAGTGGCGCGATCACGAGGGTGAGTAGCCAGAGCACGAGCACGATGAGTGCCAGGGCTCCCGCCCCTCCGCCCTTTCTGCCGCCCGAGCCCCCCCCGCGTACCGAACCCGCGCCCCTCACTCGGCCGGTACCCCTCAGCATGCGACCCGCGCCGTCCGAGATGAGAGCAACCACTCCCACGAGCGCGGCGAGGAGCGTCATGAGCTTCATGTCGTGGTTTCGGACGTGGGCCATCTCGTGGGCCACGACACCCTGAAGCTCGTCGCGCGACAGCGTCTCGAGCAGCCCCTCGGTCACCGCGACGTGGGCGTCGCCCTCCTTCATTCCGGTGGCGAACGCGTTGGGGTCCTTGTCGGGCACGATCCATATCGTGGGGCGGGGCAGGCCCGACGCTATCGCCATCTCCTCCACCACGTTGACGAGAACGCGCTCCTTCTCCGTGGAGGGTTCCACGAGCTGCCAGGCGCCGGTTGACCAGAGCACCTTCTTGGGCCCCGTCTGCCACGCGCGCCAGACGAGTATCAGAGCGAAGATCGTAGTCGCGATGCCGAACCAGGGGACCACGTGCCTGTAGCTCGGTGGGGAGGCGTCGATGGTGGAGAGGTAGAAGGCGAGATCGCCGCCGAACCCGACCCAGGCGAAGAAGAGAACGAAGATGCCTACGATGACTGTGGAGCGTTTTCGGTTGGCGCGCTGCTGCTCGAAGAGACTCGCCTCGGTCACTGCCTTGGTTTCATCGACAGATCGACCTTGGGTGTCTCTCGCTCCTCTTCGTCGGTGAGCTCCCACAGCTCCACGGGTTCGGCCCCCGCCAGGCCCGCCACGAGGTTCCAGGGGATCTGGCGCTGCCGCACGTTGTAGGTGGTCGCCGTGTCGTTGTAGTGCTGCCGGGAGAAGGCGACGCGGTTCTCGGTCGAGGTGAGCTCTTCCTGGAGGCTCTGGACGTTCCCGGTGGCCTTGAGATCGGGGTAGCGCTCCACCACCACGTTCAACCGCGACAGGGCCGAGCTGAGTGCCGCTTCGGCGGCCGCCAGCTCCTTCACTCCGGCCGTGGGACCCGCCCCAGCCTGAATCTTGACGGCCTGGTTCCGGGCCTCGACCACCGCTTCCAGCGTCTCGCGCTCAAACTCCATCGCGCCCTTAACGGCCTCTACCAGGTTGGGAATGAGGTCGTGCCGCCTCTTGAGCTGTACGTCGATCTGTTTCCACGCGTTGAGCGTGTCACCTTTGAGCGATACCAGCTTGTTGTATGCCGAGATCATCCAACCGACGACCACCGCGATTCCGATCAGCAGTATCCATTCCATTGCAGAGGGCCCCTCGAGCCCGGCTATGGCGTGTGTGGCACCGGCGGCTCGCTACGGGCGGGCCTGGGCTGGTGCTGGTCCGCGGGAGACCGCGGGCGTGACAGCACGCGCGTTACGGCGAGCCGCACCGCGTCGGCGATCTCGGCCTCGCGCTCGGCGAGCCGGATCAGCGGGTGATCCTCGCGCACATGCAGCTCGAGACCTCGCGAGATGGCGATGCGATTCCATTTCGCGGCCCCCGCGTCTTCGGTGGGCGGCTGTGGCGGTGCCGCTGCCCAGGCACTGAGCGCCTGGCCGGCTCTTCCCCGGGGGGCCGCGTCCTGGCTCGTGAGAGGTAGCTGGTTCGGGGCCGGGATGTTGGCCCCGAGTGCCGCGGCCACGCGCCGCTCCAGCACATCGCCGGTCGTTTCGGCCAGGTCCTTCCCGATGGCGGCCAGCGTGCCGCCCTCCATCTGCCTGAGCTTGATGGCCAGGACCTGTAGCAGGTGCCGGTAGCTGTACGTGGCGGCGGTGCCTTTTCCCTCGGGGGCCGTGACCAATCCGCGGGCCACGTAGAACCGGATGGTGCGCTCGGTGGGGCTGGTGCTGGCGGCGGCGTTGATCGGCCGTACGCCGGACGCTCCCAGGATCGCCCCGGCCACTGTGGCCAGGTCACGCAGGTTCCAGGGCGCCAGCTGACGGTACTCCCGGAGAGTGGTGAGGGGATCTTCCTGCCGCACGCCCGCCGTGCCCGTCACTGTTTCCGGTTGGCCTCGCGGCGCCACTGGGAGAGTTGGTCCACAAGGCGCAACACCTCGGCTACCTCGAACGGCTTGGGAATGACGGGCGGATTGTTGACACCGAGCCACTCCTTGAGGGACTCGTCCTCGGGGTCTCCGGTCATAACGGCGAGGCGCGGTATCAAGGGGGGCCAGCGGCTCGCGATGGCGTGATACAGGGTGAGCCCCGACATGCCGGGCATGCGGAGATCCATCAGCACCATGTCAACGTCATGTGCGTCGAGGAGTTCCAGTGCCGCCTCCCCCGAGCCCGCGCTCAGCACTTCGTAGCCGTCGCGCGTCAGGACGCGTTCGAGCACCCTACGCAGCGCCGCCTCGTCATCCACGATCAGTATCGTGCCGCGGCTCATGAGACGCTCGCCAGCGGTCCGGGCAGCGCCGTGCGGAGGTAGCGGTCCCGCACCGTCTCCACCGCCTCGTCGGGGGTTAGGGAGACCCTCACCTCGCCGGGCGTCATACCGAACACTTCCTTGAAGTTCTGCACCAGCGACCGCGGCTTGTAGCCGAGCTTGGACGCCACGTCTTCCACCGTGTAGCCGGGGTCCTGGAGCAGCCGATGGGCATAGACCACACGCACCACCATCAGTACCACGCTGGGGGGTGGGAGGTTGGCCCGGGTGAACCACCTGGTGCACGTGCGCCGGTCCATCTTTGCGCGAGCCGCGAGGTCGCCCACGCTGTGGAGCCCCTCGGGGTCTCTGAGGATGGTCTCGATCGCCCAGCGGAGCTCGCCCGGCCAGCCGGCGAGGAGGTCCGCGATCTCGTCGATCAGCTTCCTGGAGACTGCCCGGGCGGCGGCCGTCACCAGCATGTCGCTCAGCTTCTCGGGTTGGTCGTCGTGTCCCGCCACCACGAGGTCGCGGATCCCCGCGTGGCCCAGTTTCAGGAGGACCAGGGCCATCTCGGGCGAGAGGGTGGCGTAGAGGATTCTGGGGAGCGACGGGAAGAGGATTCCGATGCGCTCGATCTCGTGTGTCCTCGGCTGGCCCTCCAGCGCGGGGTCGATCACGGCCAGTTCGACCGGCCGGCTGCGGATGAGCTCGACGGCCTGCGCCCAGCTGTCGGCCGGCACGAAGCTGAACCGGCGGCCGGCGGCCTGCTGCATGCGGTGGGCCAGAATCCGGGGAACTGCGGCTAGAACCAGCACAAATGTCCCAAAAACGGTACCCGATGCCCCAAAAACGACCTAACGCGGAGCCCGTGTCCGGGCCAGCTTGGAGGTCGCTCAATGAGCGATCGATCGTAACCGTCAGCCCCTAGGAGGCTCAGGATGTCCCGTCGCATTCG
>JBHIEQ010000285.1:0-4071 GCA_046760725.1 Gemmatimonadales bacterium | reverse complement strand
TACGAGATCACGCGCCATTCTCTGGTTAAGGCCGCCCTGCGAAACAGGTGGCCGCAGCTGCTCGTTACCACGACGGCGCTCGGAGGACTGGTGCTGGTCATAACGGCGGGCCTGGTCGGCACGCCGGTCGGCAACCGCAATATCGCCATCGTCGGCGTGTGGATCGCCTGGTGGGCCCTCCTGATGCTGATGGCCGTTCCGGTGCTGGGCCGCGGTTGGTGTACAGTATGTCCGATTCCGGTTCCAGGGGAATGGCTGCAACGCGGCGGTATCTTGAAGCCCACAGCAGCACTCGGCCTTGGAGTTGGGCGCCGCTGGCCCCGAGCGGTCCGCAACATGTGGCTGCAAAACGCCGCGTTCGTGCTTCTTGCGCTCCTGAGCATCGTGATCCTCACGCAGCCCCTCGCCACGGCCGTCGTCTTACTGGCGCTCTTGGCTATAGCGACGGCTGCCGCTTTGCTGTTTGAACGGCGAGCCTTTTGCCGATACCTGTGCCCGGTGGGAGGCTTTATCGGCCTCTACTCCCAGCTGGCTCCGCTCGAGCTGCGAGTGAAAGACAAGAAGCTGTGCGCGGGTCACAATCCCAAGACCTGTTACGTGGGCGACGACTCCGGGTGCGGATGCCCGTGGTATGTGTACCCGGGAGCGCTCGCGAAGAACACCTATTGTGGTCTCTGTCTCGAGTGTATTCGCACGTGCCCCTACGATAACGTCGCCCTCAACTTGCGCCCCCCCGGGGCGGATCTACTGATCCCGCAGGGCCGCCGGCTCGATGAAGCCTACAAGGCGTTTATCATGCTCGGCAGCGCCATCGCGTATGCCCTCGTGATGCTGGGACCCTGGGGTACCCTCAAGGTGGCCGCCTACAGCGTGGGATCCGCCGAGTGGATCCTGTATGCCCTGGGGTTCTTGCTCTTCACCCTAGTCGTGCTTCCTGGCGGTTTTCTAATGGCCGTGATTCTGGGTAGGAGGCTGTCACGGCCAGCGGCATCGCTGCGCTCGCTCTTCATCCGGTTCTCGTACGCGCTGATTCCCTTGGGACTCGCGGCGTGGATCGCCTTCAGCATCTCGTTCGTCCTGGCAAACTTGTCCTATCTGTGGCCCGTCCTTTCCGACCCCCTCGGCTGGGGCTGGGACCTGCTGGGAACCGAGGGAGTCCACTGGACTCCCTATCTGGCAGGCGTCGCGCCCTCGCTGCAGGTGGTCGTCCTGCTGACTGGATTCGCGTGGGGAGTCCGCACTGGGGGATACCTGGCGCGCGAGATCCGCGTAGAAAGGTCCCGCGCCGGCTTGCTTCTTCCTGTAGTCGGTTGCTCCCTGCTGATCACCCTAGGCCTCATCGGGGTGATGATATGATGGCGGGCGAGCGCGTTGCTCGGCTCGTGATCTCACTGGGACCGGCCATGGTCGTGGTTCTGCCCCGGGCCGTGACCAATCGCGCTACCGAGGCGATCGAAATCCACGCGCGGATGGCCGAGGATGGGGGGTGGTCGCGTGACAGGCTGGACGCCGTCGTGGGACAACCGCTCCGCCTTCGCCTTACGTCGGATGACGTAGTGCACGGCTTCGCAATAGGTCGGAGCGATTTCGAACCCCTGGAGGTGGAGCCGGGGAGAATGACCGAAGCTACGGTTACGTTCGGCCAGCCAGGCACCTACACGTACTACTGCACGCGATGGTGCGGCGTCGATCACTGGCGTATGCGCGGTACGATCGAAGTGTCCGGTCCCGACTCGGCGACGACCCGGACTTCGGCACGACCGCTATACGAGCTCCTCGGACTTGATATCGACGCCGATCACTCCAGCGCGGTTGTGCCCCTCAGGCGACCGTCGGCCGAGCGGGGAGAGGCGATCTCCGTCACGATTCCTGACGCGTTCCAAACCCCTGAGTATCACCGGACGCATAGCCCGGTAGAGAAATGGCGCGCGCTGCGCGCCGCCCCTGAAACGGAACGGCTGTCGGATCAGGAGATATGGGATCTGGTAGCACGTCTGTGGGAGCACGCAGTCACTCCGGCCGCCATAGAGCGGGGAGCGAGCTTGTACGCCGCCAACTGCTCCGCTTGTCACGGAGAGAGCGGAGCGGGAGACGGCGTAATGGCTCCGATCGTGGCTCAACGCGCGCAGGCCCGCAGTGGACCGGATGCCCCCGGCCCGGCGGATTTCACCGACCCGGTGCGAATGCTTGGTGCCGCTCCAGCACTGCTCCAGGGGAAGATCATTCGCGGCGGGATGGGCACGGGGATGCCCAACTGGGGCCCGATCCTCACTGAAGCAGAAACCTGGGCCCTGGTCGATTACCTGTTCGGCTTCCAGTTTTCCAACCGCCGCGCGCGACCGCCGAGGTAACCTGGCAGCAAGTCGCCCTCGGACGTGGCGCCGGCACGAGCCACTAACTAGCTCCGGCTCACCACTATTTGCTCGCCCCGGACGTTCACATCGTATCGGTCCAGCGGCCTGGGTGGCGGGCCCGCCACGTTGATTCCGTTCAGGTCGTAGTGCCCATTGTGGCAGGCGCACCAGATGTGGCTCAGATCCTCGCGGTATTGCACAATGCAGGCCAGGTGCGTACACACCGCGGAGAACGCGCGCAACTCTCCCGCGGGAGTCCGGATCAGGATTCCGGGCTCACTTCCAAATTTGAATATCCTACCGGAGTTGTCCGGAATCTCGTCAGGGTTGAGCGGTAAGGTCACCGAGGCGACGGCTGACTCCTCCGCTTTGGGCGGTACCAGGTACCTGACGACGGGATAAACGACGGCAGCAACCAGGCCGCCGCCGCTCGCGCCGAGCAGCCAGTTCACGACGCGCCGCCGTGTGGTTCGCAGTTGTCCTGAAATCACCGCATCTCCCTCCGTCATGGATAGGGCCGCAACCTTCTCGGAAGCAGCCGCTAGTCCATGCAATGCAAGAGCGATGCCGGGGATTTCTCCAACGCAAACCGGGCCTTGGCCCGTGCAATACGGGCGACCCGCGGGGAAAGTCCCCGCACGGGAGGGTCAAATGGCTCATCGGCCATCGACCGAGAACCGGATGTCGGAGCGGCGCCTACGCCCGCTTACCCGATAGCTCGTACTTCTCGAGTCGATACCGCAACGTGTCGCGTGACATACCCAGCAGAGAGGCGGCCCGCGTCTTGTTTCCCTGAGCCTGGACCAGTGCCTGCTGTATCAGGTCCTTCTCGAGCTGCTCGAGGTCGATGCCGCCAGGTGGGAGGGCGAAACCTGGAGCGAGGTCCACGGCCCCAGTACCGAGCCGCAGCTCGTCCGGGAGGTGCTCCGGCAGTATCTCCTCTCCCTCCTCAAGGATCACCGCCCGCTCGACGACATTGCGAACCTCTCGCACGTTGCCCGGCCAGGCATAACGCTCCAGCATTCTCAGAGCCTCTCTCGAAATCTTCCGAGCCGGGCGTCTCAGGGCTGTGGTCATGCTCTCCAGAAAGTGCAGCGCAAGGGGTTCGACATCCTCCGCCCGTTCTCTGAGCGGAGGGATGATGATGGGGAACACGTTCAGGCGGTAAAAAAGGTCCCGTCGGAAAGAACCGTCGCCGACGGCGACATCGAGGTCGCGATTGGTTGATGCGATGATGCGCACATCGACCGAGATGTCCCGCACCCCCCCGACACGCTTGAAGCTCCTGGTCTCGAGAAAACGCAGCAGCTTGGCTTGCGCGCCTGCCGGAAGATCACCGATCTCGTCAAGCAGCACTGTTCCGCGATCTCCTAACTCCAGAAGACCCTGTTTTCGCTGCCTGGCGTCCGTGAACGCGCCACGCTCGTGCCCGAAAAGCTCGGACTCCAGAAGAGTCTCCGGTAACGCCGTGCAATTGATTTCGAGGAACGGGAATTCGGCCCTGGCACTTCGGGCATGGATCGCACGAGCCACCACTTCCTTTCCCACTCCGCTCTCGCCCCGCACGAGCACCGTTGTTCCCTCACTGGCCGCCACCTTGCCCACCATATCGACCACGTGCTGCATGGCCGATGAACGTCCTACGACTTCGACGTCAGCGAACTGCCAGCCCGCCTGCCGCCGCAGAACCGAGACAGTGCGCTTGAGCGTCCGGGTC
>JBHIEQ010000284.1:0-4079 GCA_046760725.1 Gemmatimonadales bacterium | reverse complement strand
GAGGCGCTGCGCTCTGCGATGGAGCGGCTTTCTGCCGACGGGGAGCTGAGATCCCGCATGGGTGCCGTCGGCCGGCAGCGCGTGCTCGAGCGGTTCACGATCGGCAAGATGGTTGATGCGCACTTGAAGCTGTGCGAGGAGGTGGCGGGTAGCGGCTGAGCGCCGGCCCAGCACTTGCGCACCGCACATTGCGCACAGCGTTCTGCCTCTTCGTATGTTCACCGCCAACCGCTGACCACCGACTGCCACCCGTCAGAACAACCCCAACTTCACCTCACCTTCCTGAATCCGGATCCCCGGAAACGGAACATGCACCTGGTCCAGGAACGCCGCGGCCCAGCGCCACCATGTTCCCTCGATCGGCAAGCCCCTCAGGTTGAGATCCAGCGTCACGTACCACTGATGCACGGGTGGCCGGGAAATCCAGTGCGGCACACTGTGGCCTACTGCGAATCCAAGCCAATCCGGCCACGGACCCGCACCCGAGGACAAGCGGCCGGGATTTATCGCCAGATAGTATCGCTGCCCGGCGTAGTCATTCTCGAGCTGTGGTAAGTCACCAGTGCGGTTCAGGAACTCGTCGGACGGCCAATAGTTGCTCTTGAGCAGGACGATGCGCGTCTCGGGCCAGGTTCGGTGCAGGGCAGGGATGATCGCGCCAGCAGCGGTCCAACCCATGTCGGCGAGATCGAACCCCTTGTCGGGCTGAAAGCCGTCACCGATCTCCTTGGGGAGACCAATGGCAATGCCTGTTGCGGCCCCGAGCCACGCGGAGGCGGTCTCGGAGAGGCAGGCCCAGCGCCACGCGAACCACGAGAGCTTCGATGCCCGGTAGGAGAACGACGCGTGGAGCAGCCGATCCTGGCCTTTGGATGGACTGGGGCGTGTCTCCACGTGGAACCGCCCGGAAGGTGAGGGCCACCAGTCGTCGCCGCGCACGGTGATCGCAAGGGCCTCGACGCCGGCGAATGCCGCCGCCATGCCGAGAACCCTGCCCGTCTTCATTCTTTCGCAGGTCTGGCCGGGCAGGGCGCTGGCCAGGGCTGTCACGCAAGTCGTGACAAGCCCGACCCGGTTGAATTGCCTCCCTATGCCGATCATATTGCCGTTCGCAGGGCCCTTAGCTCAGGGGTTAGAGCAGCGGACTCATAATCCGTCGGTCGTAGGTTCAAATCCTACAGGGCCCATGTGCCGGCGCGTGGCGCCGCCACACGGACCCCGTGGCTTGTGCGGGTGCCGGCCCTCGGTGGCGCCTGCGGCGCAACTCGGTCCGGCTTACCCGTTCAAATCCTACAGGGCCCACTCGCTGGCGCCGGGCGCGGGCTCGTGGCCGTCCTTCTAGTCCTCTCCCGACGGCTGAAACCGCCGCACCGCCTGTCGCACACCGCAGCGGCGGCACTCCTCCAGGGCCTGGCCGGTCATGGAGTCGGTGCGCACGTTCAGTTCACCGCCACACCGTTCGCACACCAGGGGACGGTTCACGTCTCGCGTAATCAGTTCTCCGCGACCGACCAGGAAGTGACCCACTAGCTTCCTCCGCAGGTCGCGCTTGGTCATTTCTGCCTCCTGGTTGGCCGGAAGTACGGTTCGACTTCACGCCGAGTGGGCGGCAGTCGCATTGAGATCTCCCGGTCTTTAACTGTCCCGCGAGTTCCTGTACCATGCTCGCTCAGCCAAATAGGAAGCCGAGTCATTGCACCATCCGATCACTACCGGTTAAGTTGCACGACAGGCCGGTGTGGCTCACTGCTTCATTCAGAAGACCCCGTCACAGGTGACGCCACGTTGGATGCAGCCCGCTGACTGCGCCGCGCCAAGTTCAGGCGGCGTCTGATCCTTAGCAATGTAACCCGGTAGCCGTCGGTCGAATGACCAGAGGCGCCGTCGGCGCTGCTCGGTTACCGGGGCGCTCGGCTCGCCGGAAGCTAGGAGAGTGTCATAGTGAAGGTTCCCCCATCGAGCGTGAGGCACTTTAGAACTGTCGCCCCGCTCTATCGCGAGCTCCGAGAACTCGATGTGCTCACGGTTCGTCGGGTGGCTCACGAGCTGGTGGCGCTGAGCGGTTCCACTCGTTGTCTCAAAGTCTTAGACGTAGGAGCGGGAACCGGAAGGTACGCCGAGGCAGTGCTTCACGACGCTGGTGAGCGCCTCAGCATTCACTATCACGGTGTGGCGTACGATGCAGAGCCCGAAATGTTGCTCAAGGGGATCGGACATCGGGCGCTCGAGACGGGGAGTCTCGACCGCGTCGTGGGGCTCGCGGAGTCCGTTCCCTTTGGAGCGCGGTCGTTTGATGCCGTGTTGTCGTTCAACGCGGTGCACCATTTCGATCTCGCAATCTTCCTCGCCGAGGCCGCCCGAGTATTACGGCCGTATGGGCGGCTCATCGTTTACACGCGCACCCCGGAGCAGAACCAGCGCACGATCTGGGGGCAGTTCTTCCCGCACTTCGCCGAACGCGAAACCCGGCTCTACAGTGAGAGCACGCTCAGAGTGGCACTCGAGGCAGTGTCCGAGTTCAGGTTGGTTTAACTGCGCCAGAAGCGCTGGAGCATGCACACGAGCCTGTCCCGTCTGCTCGACCACGCTCGGGGCGGCGGATACTCCACGTTCCGGTTCTACTCGCCGGACGAGTTCGAGGGAGCATTGGGAGTCTTCGAAGCTCAGGTAACGGCTAGCTTCGATGATCTCTCGAGCATCGCCGCTACGAACGACCACCTCCTGGTGACGGCAACACGCTGTTGAGGCCCGGCGTGATGCGTGATTGGGGATACCGCCACTTGGTCCCATCGGGGACGTTCGAGGCGCGCTGCACCCGGACGATTGGAGAGTCCGGCGCCGGTCGGACGCAGGTTTACTTTCCGGCGGCGGTGAGCCAGGATATACTGCAAGGGGTAGAGCCGGGCGGTTAGCTCAGTCGGTTAGAGCGCCGGTCTCACATACCGGAGGTCACAGGTTCGAATCCTGTACCGCCCATTTCTGCACATCCGGCTGCTGGCGCGGTTTCGCCACCGCTACCACCCGCGCAAGCGGTGCCGAGAGCAGCGCGGCAGGTGTCGTCGGACGGCCCGCAACCCTGAGGTCGTCGTAGCCGAGACCCGACAAGAGCTGCAGCGTTTCCCCAGGATCGTCCCCCCGCTCGCGCAACATCGCGTTGTGAAGCTCGATAAACAGCATCGGCCGTGGCTCGGTTGACAAAGTGCGCTGTGCTCCCCGAAGAACTGCGGCCTCGAATCCCTCGACGTCGATCTTGATGTGGGTCGGCTGCCTACCGAGGTCGTCCACTAGCGAATCCACTGTGACAGCCGGTACGGTCACGAAGTCGCGCTCCGGGTGAGCGTCATCCGCGTCCACGAGGTAGCCGTCGGCCAGCACACCTACATCTAGCATCTCGCGCGATCCCACCGTGTCCGCGACCGCGGCGCGCACGACGCCAAGTCGCTCCGTCGCGCCGTTGAGTCGTGCCTGCGTCATGATCATCCGGGTGGCGACCCGGGAGGGATCGACGGCGACCCCGAATGAGTGGGGACCTCCGTAATGCAGAGCCGCCAAGCTGAACACTCCGAAATGAGCGCCTAGATCGAGCAGCACCATGCCGGGCGAGCACTGGCTGACGAACTCGTCCAACTCAGCCGCCTGCGCCGGATCATCAATCTGTGCCCGGATATACACCCGCCGCGCAGCGGGATGGCAGCGGAGCACCCAGCCCGCACGAAGCTCCAATGATAGATTCCCGCCCACCAGATGCGCGACCTCGTCGGCCAGCCACCTCACGGTCTTCCGGGGCGACCGGACCCAATTGCGCACGCCGCGGGGAACGAGAGTCCGTACTATCGATCGGATCGCATTCGCCACGGCAGCCTCACCCACCCCCTTGACCACTCACGTACCGACCCCCATCCTCCCCCAACTTTCTCAAAGGATCCCTGCCATGCGTACCCCCCAGCGCGGCAGCGGCGCGAGCAGACCAGGCCTCGCCGCCGCCACCGTCACCGTGCTCCTCGCCGCACCAGCCTCCGTCGGCCTGGCGCAGACCGCAACCGCCCCACTCCCGGCAGAACTTCAGGCGGTTCGCGCAG
>JBHIEQ010000283.1:0-4094 GCA_046760725.1 Gemmatimonadales bacterium | reverse complement strand
CCCATCCGCTTGAGAATCCGACTGGAGCCACTCTGGACTGGAAGGTGCACGTGCTTGCACACGGCGGGCACCTCGGCCATCGCATCGATGACGCGATCGGTGAAATCGGTCGGGTAGGGACTGGTGAACCTGACGCGCCGGATGCCGCGGACCGCGCCGACGGCTCGAAGTAGATCCGCGAAATCATGCTCTCCGTCGTGGTAGCTATTGACCGTCTGACCCAACAAGGTGACCTCGCTGCGGCCGTCCGCTGCGAGGCGCTCCACCTCGTTCAGGACGTCACCCAGTTTACGGCTGCGCTCGGGGCCGCGCGTCATCGGAACTATGCAGAAGGTGCACCGATAATCGCACCCCCGTTGCACGGTGACGAAGGCCCCGGGACCGGGATCCCGCCGCGCAGGCACGTCCTCGTAGTGCTCCCACGCCTTGAAATCCACCCGCGCGGCGCGGTGTCCATCGAACGCACGGGCTATGAGCTCGGGCAGACCCCGATACCCATCCGGACCCACGACCAGATCCACTTGCTGCACCTCCTCCAGCAGTCGCCGGCCGAGCCTCTGCGCCATGCAGCCCACTACACCGAGCACCGCACCCGCCCGCTTGTGGCGTTTGAGCTCTCCCATGCGACCCACAACACGCCGCTCGGCGTTCTCCCGCACGGCGCACGTGTTGACCAGCATGACGTCCGCCTGGGAGGGATCGTCGGTCGCCGAGTAGCCCTCGCGCCTCAGCAACCCGAGAATCAACTCGGTATCGGCCACGTTCATCTGGCAGCCGTATGTCTCGACGTAGAGCCGCTTGGTGGTCACGCTCGACTCAATGCCCTTGCACTGAGCGTGCCGTCGTCCTCCAGCGCGAGCGAGGCGGCGAACCGGGCGGGCAGCGGCATCCGGGTATCGGAGAACACCATGAGGTAGTCCTCGGTGACACCTTCCAACCTACCGCTGCCGCGTCGCAGGCGCACCACGTCCGCTCTGCCTCCGTCCCTCGTGGCTCGGTAGGCCACCCCCTTCTCAGTCGCCAGCTCCCTCAACTCGCGCGAACGCTGCCGGGTCACCGCAGCGTCGGCCGCCGGACCCAACCGGGGGGCCGCGGTGCCGGACCGCTCGGAGTACGGAAAGACGTGCAAGTAGGTGAACGGCAGATCTCGCACGAGGGACACTGTGGCCCGATGATCGGCTTCGGTTTCGCCGGGAAAGCCTACCATCACGTCGGCCCCCAGGCCCAACGTGGGGACGCGTGCGGCGATGCGCTCGATCCGGGTGCGATACGTCGCCGCCGTATACCAGTGCCGGCCCATCCGCTTGAGCACGCGGTCGCTCCCTGACTGTAGCGGAGCGTGGAGGTGCGGCGCCAGCCGATCGGGGACTCCCTCCATCAGCGCCACGAGCCGATGGTCCACCTCGGTCGCCTCGACGGAGCTCAGGCGAAAGCGCACCGCTGGAACCGTCCGCACGAGGCGCTCGACCAGTGTCGCCAGATCCTCTCCCGAGGCCAAATCCCTTCCGTAGCCCCCAATGTGCACGCCGGTGAGCACGATCTCCGCGTGCGAGGCGCTCAATAGCTCCGCCTCCCTACGGATCGCATCCCAGGCGCGCGATCGGTTGGCGCCTCTGGCGAGAGTCGTCGCGCAGAAAGTGCAGTGCTCGTCACATCCATCCTGGATCTTGAGCCAGGCCCGCGAGCCGCGGGCGAAAGATCTGAGCCCCTGCGCGACCCCGTCAGCCCGGAACCCCAACGCGTCGAGCACGCTCACTGGGTCGGCTCCCTGGACCACGCGCACGACGTTGCCGAGCCTAGCCAAGGCGCCTCGATCTAGTGCCGCGGCGCAGCCCATCACCACCGTGCGAATCGTGCGGTTCTCTCGGGCGAGGCGCCTGACGAGCCCGCGCATCTTGGCCTCGCTCACGTGGGTGACCGCACAGGTATTGACCACCGCATGGTCGGCGGCACTCGGGCTATCGACAATACGCGCACCGCGGTCTTCCAGGGCCTGCCGCACGACCTCTGTATCGTACTGGTTGGCCTTGCACCCGAACGTGTGCAGATAGACCCGCGTCATGGCTGGAGCAACACGGCGACGGAGAACTGCCAGATCCGTTCCGAGGCGCCGGCTCCGTCGCGAAGGGTACGCTCGACGGCGAAGTCGGCCAGCGCCCGAGCGGCGGCGAAGCTGAAACCGCTCCCAACGGCCACGCTGATCTCGCGCGGCTGCTCCTCCGTCGGGCTGAACGGCAGCTGCGAGTACCTCACGCCACCGCGCAGGAGCGGCGCGGCACTCCCCAGCTCGATCCCGGTGCCCACGCTCCAGGTGTCGAACACCCGCACCCCGCTACCCTGGGCGGCCAACCCTTCGGCTCGCGACCACGAGCGCCACCAGGCAGATGCCGACCATCGAGCCGTCGGACCGACCGTCAGCTGCAGTCCGCCCGCCGCGGAGAACGGCAAATCGACGCTTCCGGCAGGCTCTGAGTCCCGCGTGACATCGAGGCTCGTATTGGTTCGGAGGGCTCCGCCGATCCTCAGCCCGGGAAGCAAATTGGCTAGAACGCCGGCTGAAAGACCGAACCCGGAGTAGCCCTCCTCGGTTCGCTGCCCGAATACATTATAGCTTGGGTCGGCGAACGCGCGCGCCGCAGTCACGCGGGCCGAGCCACTCATCACGTGCGCCGCGAGCCCCAGGCTCAGCGCCGATCCGGCTATCCAACCGAGTGCGAAGCGCGAGTCGATGACGGATCCGCTTGACCGCAGCCGGTCACTCACCGCCACTTCCTCGCCCCGCAGCGTGATCGTGTCGTGGATCGACAGATCGTAGGTGCGATCGACGTACGTGCTGAAGCTCGCCGCAAACGAGAACCGGGTGCCCGGGATATCGCCCCCCACGATCGCGAAAGGGAACCTCGTGTCCCTCAGGCCCTTGACGGCCGTACCGTCAATCTCGTAGGAGCGTCGTGCCACATTCGACGTCGCGACGACCGTGAGTCTCCGAAACGACACTGTCGCCGCGGGGTTTACCGCCGACCTGGGATCCACGCCGATCTCACCCCCGCCGAGCGATCTGGCGCGAACCCCCATCGCCTCCGCCGGAAAGCCGAAGCCGACCACGGAATAGACCGACACCTGCGCCCCCAGAGGTGCCGCGACCGTGGCGGCGAGTGAGATCAGGATGCAGAGTGGATTTATCGTCTTCACACTCCCCCCAACGCGAGCGGCACGTAGGTGATTCGCAGTCGCGGTGCCGCCGGAGCGGAGTCGGTCGCGAAGACCCGAAGCTCGGCGAGAGTCGCCGCTTCGCGAGCCAGCCTGAGCATGATGATCCGTGGGGCCAGCGAATCAGTGCGCCAGGTTCCCAGAATGCTCGTCACGTCAACCTTCACCGTGTCAGTGCTCCCCACCGGAACCACTACCACTCCTCCCGACTGAGTGGGGTCAAAGGGCGACTTGGGACCGAAGTCGGCGGCGAGGCCCTCGGCCCGCAATGTCAAGGAGTCTTTCGGAGCTCCCACAGTCGGCCCCACGGGAATCATGATGAGCGTCGCACGCACGATCTGCGCTGAATCTTCCACCTCGGGCGGGAGCGAGATGCTGAGGAACGAGCGCGCGGCCGGCACGCCACCCACCGCGAATGCGCCCGAGGGAAGCGGAGGGACGCCCGTGAGGACATGCATGTCCAACCCGGCCGCCCGATCTTCCTGTATGGCATAGGTTGCGGTTCCGCTGCTGTCGGCCTCGAGGAATGCCGTGAGAACCGGTGGCCACCCCGACTCCGCGGTCCCCAACTCCAGGAAACCGCCGCCCGAGGCGCGCAAGGCGACACCTATCGCTGCCCGCAGAGTGTCGCTCATGAAGCGGGGCAGAGAGTCGCTCGGCACCACGATCTCGAGCGTGTCGCCCTCGGCTGCGGTCTCCGGCACCGACACCGCGGCAAACAGAGTGCTGTCGTCGAAGAACGCCGCCACGTCGTCGAAGGCGGTGAGTGTGTCCACGGTGACCGGCAGCCGATGCAATCCGAGTTCCATTGCGGAATCGGGAGGAAGCCTCTTGCCGAGCGTCATTCTGATGCGAAACGAATCGACCGACACTATAGGCTGCAC
>JBHIEQ010000282.1:0-4095 GCA_046760725.1 Gemmatimonadales bacterium | reverse complement strand
GCAGCGTCGGAGTTGGACCGCGCCACGCGCGAGCTGGGTCTTCAGGCCTACGCGCTGAGCGACCCGCCGGAGGTGCCGACACACCCCGTGCGCGCGGCGCGTGTCGCGATTCTCCACACCTGGCTCAGCACGCAGACCGAGGGCTGGTGGCGGCAGGCGTTCGATTTCCTCGAGATCCCGTACGACTACATCAGCGTGCAGGACGTGGCGGCGACGTCGAATCTGAATCGGAAGTACGACGTGATCGTGTTCCCTCCGGCCGGAGCCAACCCCCAGTCGATCGTCCAGGGCCTCCCCATGTGGCGCAACCCGATGCCGTGGAGGAAGACAGACGAGACGCCCAACATAGGAGTGATAGACGAGACCGATGACATCCGTCCGGGGCTCGGCTGGGCGGGTGTCAGAAACCTCCACGAATTCGTGTCCAGGGGCGGTGTGCTCATCACGGTGGACAACACGGCCGAGTTCGCGCTGCAATACGGCTTCACACAAGGAGTGAGTTTGAATGGCGCGGGCTCGAGCCGCGTGGTGGGAAGTCTCCTCCGCTCGCGCATAGTGGATGACGCGAGTCCCATCGCGTATGGGGTGATCGACAGTCTCGCCGTGTACAGCGGTCGTGGGGAGAGCTTCTCGGTGAGCAACACCCTCTCCGGGCGGCGCAGGAGGCGGTTCGCCGGCGACACGGCCCGTGCCACCGGCCGGGGCACCGCGCAGGACACGGATGTGCCTCAGGGCCGCCCGCGGCTCGATCCACGGTTCGAGGCACCGCCGCGCCCGAAGGTCGAGGCCTGGCAGGCGACACCGCTCACCGACGAGCAGATGAGGAATCCCGTGAACGTCATCCCGCCGGAACGGCGTCCCAGGGTGGTTCTCAGGTTCAGCGCGCAGCGGGACTTGCTCGTGTCGGGGCTGCTCAAGGGGGGCAAGGAGCTGGCGGAGCGGCCCATCGTGGTTGATGTGCCGCGCGATGAAGGACACGTAGTGCTGTTCACCGTAAATCCGATGTGGCGCGGCGAGACGATCGGGAGCTACATGCTCGTGTTCAACACGATCATGAACTTCGACAACTTGGGCGCTGGACGCTTGCTGGACGAGCGGTAGGGGCACCGTTGATACACGTCGCGCTGGTTCGCGCTATCAACGTCGGGGGCCACAACAAGGTGGGCATGGCCGACCTGCGCGGTGTCTTGACGGAGCTGGGGTTCGGCGACGTCCGATCGCTGCTGCAATCCGGCAACCTCGTGTTCGATACGCGCGCGCGAAGGGGCGATCGTCTCGAGAGCATGCTCGAGAAGGCGGCACAGACTACTCTCGGTCTGGACGCGCGCTTCTTCGTTCGGAGCGCTCGGGAATGGAAGGCGATCATAGCGCGCAATCCGTTCCAGCGCGAGGCCCAACGCGATCCGAAGCAGCTGGCCGTCGTATTCTTGAAGCGGGTGCCTGATCGCAAGAGTGTTCAGGACTTGAGGCGGTGGATCCCGGGCCGCGAGACAATCGAGGTCAAGGGCCGCGAGGCGTACATCGTCTATCCGGATGGGATGGGCCGGTCGCGGCTCACGAACGCGGTCATTGAGAAGAGGCTCGAAACACGCAGCACCGGCCGCAGCTGGAATACGGTTCTCAAACTTGGGGCCCTCGCGGGGGGGTTGAGGAGATCATCATGTTCATCGCGCTATTGGCAGTAACCACGCTCGTTTCCGCCGCGGTCGCGTTCGTAGTGGCAAGAGTTTTCGACAAGCCTCTCCGCCGGATCTTCGAGCGGATCATCCGTGACGACATCAGCGGCGCGTGGGTCAGGTACATCGAGTTCGCCATCTACGTCGTCGGCATCACGAGCGGAGTACGGATCTGGCAGCTGGACCGCTACATCACGCCGCCCGATCCTGAAGCGCAGGCCATCGCTCTCACGCGCGAGCTCTGGTCCTGGGAGATATTTCGCACGCTACTCGGCGCGCTTCAGGGTATCACCTGGATGCTGCTTGTGGTGTTCCTGTTCGCGCTCGTGGCGTACGTGATTGTGCGGGGGATCGAGGCGCGGCGGGCGGGAGCCTGACTTGGCCGCCGGCGCTTGTAGTACCGGCGCCCTAACCGCTCTACGACATCTCTACGACATCGCTCGGCTGCTGGCTAACGCTCAGCATCAGCGGTGGCGCGAAGCGCCTCGAGCCCCTTCCACTTGAGGAACACCGGCTCGGGGCTCCGCTGGCAGCTCACGACGCAGACGGTCTTGCCTTGCACGACCTGGCACTTCGGGTCGATGCAGGTGGCGCGGGTTCTTCAACTCGGCAGTGAAGATCGGGATGCCGTTCAGGAAGAGCACGACGTCGATCTCGGCGGCGAGGCGCTTGAGGAACTGCTCGCGCACCGCCGCGCCGTGGTGCTGCTCGAGCCTCTTCCATTCCTTCGGCTGTGTTGCGAGGACGAAGTCCACCACGTCGCGCGGCAAGAGGCACAGCGCCCGGTCGTAGGCCTCGGCCCTGCGCTTGCGGTAGCCGCCGGGCGGACTCTCGCCGTAGGGCGGCGAAGTCTCGCGCACTGCGACCGAGTTACCCGGGCAGGCATCCGGGCCGTACTGGAGCCGGGAGCACTCGACCGCATCCTCGAAGGCACGTTCGGAGATCTCCGGGGTCATAGCGGCTCCGTTCCCTCGTTCAGGATGGCGAGGTACCGGGAATAGGCGTACAGGCGGTCCCGTCGCCGTCCGGTGATCTCCTGCGTCACACCGAGCCGCTCGAGAACGCCCATCCCCGAAGCGGCAGCCGGATAGGACAGGCCGGTGCGGCTCGCGACGTCCGGGAGGGAGGTGATGGGCCGCTCCTGAAGCGCCTGGTGGACGCGCAGGGCCGAGCCGGCCTTCTTGCCCTGGCCCTGAATCCGCTCGCGATCCCCGCGGAAGAGGTCCACAAGTCTGCGCGCCGTGGCGACGGCCCCGTCGGCAGTCTGCGCGACCCCTTCGAGAAAGAAGGCGATCCATTCCTCCCAGTCCCCGTCTCGACGCACGCGATCCAGGAGATCGTAGTACTGCTCGCGGTTCTGCTTGAAGAAGAGGCTGAGGTAGAGCATGGGCTCGCGGATCACGCCGTCATGGCAGAGCAGGAAGGTGATGAGCAGGCGTCCCACGCGACCGTTCCCGTCGAGGAACGGATGGATCGTCTCGAACTGCACGTGCGCCAGGGCGGCGCGGAGCAGAACCGGGAGGCTCGGCCTCGTGTCGTGGAGAAAGCGCTCGAGCTGCGACATGCAGTCGATCACCTCGGGAACCGGAGGAGGCACGAAGCGCGCGTTCCCGGGCCGCGTGCCGCCGATCCAGTTCTGCGAGCGGCGGAACTCCCCCGGGGCCTTGTCGCTGCCGCGGCCGCGCGTGAGGAGCTTCGTGTGGATCTCCCGCAGAAGCCCGTTCGAGAGCGGGACGCCACCTCGGAGACGAGCGAGCCCGTGCTCGAGCGCCGCCACGTAGTTGGAGACCTCCACCACGTCGTCGAGCGGCACCCCGGGGGCCTCCTCGATCTCGAAGAGCAGGAGGTCCGAGAGGGACGACTGGGTGCCCTCGATCTGAGAGGAGAGCACCGCTTCTTTGCGGACGTAGGAGTAGAGGAATAGAGAGGTGTCCGGGAGAAGGGTGGAGAGCGCGTCGAGCCGCCCCAGGGCCAGGAGCGCCGCCTCCAGCCGGGCGTGGAGAGGCGCCACGTCGAGCGGCGGATCCGGGGGGCAGAGGGGCGGGCACGAAGGCCCGGACCTCCTCCCCCCGGCGGCGGTGACCGCGTACCGCCCCGTCGGGCCTCGCTTCATCGATCCCTCCCGCTGTTCAGCAGAGCTTCACAACGCCGCCGACTATTCAAAGAATATGCCATTTCGCTGAATAGTCAACTCCCGGGCGCTCTCCCTGACCCCCGAGCCGGCGCCGGCCGAGCGCGGAGCTGCCCGTTCTCCCCGGGGCCTCGGGCTGTCCCCTGCCACCTGCCGCCAGGGCAGCCCTGGCTTCGCCAGCCTACTTCCCGGGACGGAACGCGGCCTTCTCCACTGTGACAGGCATCAGTCCATGCTGGCGGGCCAGCGCTCTGGAGATGGTGAAATACCCGCTTGTCAGTACGAACC
>JBHIEQ010000281.1:0-4124 GCA_046760725.1 Gemmatimonadales bacterium | reverse complement strand
GATCAGTTTCTCCTCTTCGCTTGCGGCAGGGGGGCTGATCGGCGGCGGCAGGGGCATGGGGTCCCACATACCCGGTCCGCCCATGCCGGTGCCCGAACTGCTAGGGGCATGAGACATTTGGCATTCCCTCCGACGAGTCTGGTGTGTGACAACGGATTCTCTGCGTCCCGGAAACGATGCGCAAGGGCGCGCCGGTGCCGGCCGGGTGTGGGGCTGTCGTACGTCACGCTTGGCGGGTGAGCAGGCTGCTTGACACCGCCGTTCGACGAGCCTTACGTTGCGAAGCATATCTCCAAGGTATTTCTTGAGTTAGGGGCTTTTGCGCAGGTCATTGATGGTATGATTTCCAAGTCAACTTGGCGGGTGATGGGCGTTGTGGCTCTGGTTCACTGGGCACCGCTCTCGGCATTGGCGCAGGTTGCCGAGCTGGATGTACAGCCTCGCTCGGTTACCATGGGGGTTGGGGAGAGGAGAGAGGTACTTGCGACGGCGTACGACGCCCAAGGCAACAACGTGCTCTCGGTGTCGTTCCGCTGGGCCAGTGGCGACACGAGCGTGGTGCGCGTAGAGGAGGATCCCGGTATTGCGGGGGTTGCTTACCTGATTGGCATTGGACCCGGTCTGACGCAGGTGCAGGTGAGTGTGGGGCGGAGGACGAGATCCGTTGCGGTCAGCGTATCCGGGGCTGCGGTCGCGGGTCCCACGGGAACGGGACCGGCGACCGTGATCGAGGTGGAGCCGCCGACGCTATCGCTCTTGCCAGCCGAGGATGTCCGGCTGCAGGTGCGTTTCCTGAAAGACGACGGCTCTCTTGCCGCTCCTACGACAGTTACCTGGCGCTCGTTCAACCCTGCCGTGGCGGCCGTGAGCCCGGAAGGCGTTGTGACGGGCGTCTCTACCGGTAACACGCTAATCGAAGCCGTCGCAGCCAGCGGGATACCGCCCCGCCGGATAACGGTGGCGGTGACTCAGGCGGAGTGGGCGTTCGCCAATCCCGTGGTGGCCGTCGCACCCACCGAGTCCGACACGGTCAGAGTGATCGTACCGGATCAGGGCGGTCGGCGTCTCGATCCGCGTCTGCTCTCGTGGCGCTCGGCCGACCCGAACGTGGTTGCCGTATCTCCCGTGGGTGTCGTGACGGGCGTATCGACCGGCCGGGCGGAGATCACTGCGATCGGCTTCGGCCAGGAGATGCGGCTGAATGCGACCGTCCACAGGCCGGTGGCGCGCATCGCGGCGGCACCGGATCCCACGGCACCGGTATTCGTTCCCATGGGTGGGACGGTCGCTTTCTCGGCCATCGCCATGGCGGTGGACGACTCGCCCGTCCCCGAGGCGCCGCTGGTTTGGGAGGTTGGGGATCCGAAGCTGCTGGGGTTCGATCCGGCCACCAATCAAGTGACGGGTAGGGAGATCGGGAGCACGACGGTCTCGGTACGCACAGCCGACGGCAGGGTCGCGGCACAATGGAACGCTCAGGTCGTGGCGACGGGAATCGCGCTCGACATAGACCAGCTGGCCATGAGCCTGACCGACAGGCGGCCGCTGAAGGCGTTCTTCGCCGACTCGACCGGCCAGCTGCTGTCGCCCGCGAGCCAGGTCACGTGGATGTCGAGCAATCCCCAGGCGGCGGCCGTCGACGCTCAGGGCATGATCGTGCCGGCCGACTACGGATACACGGAGATCGAGGCGAGCACGCCGTGGGGCAATGCGGACACGGTTCGTGTGTACGTGCAAGGGGAGGTGCTGGTCGCCTCGAACCGCTCCGGGTCCTTCGACATCTACGCGTTCGACCGGTCCCAACCTGACCCCTATCCGGTGATAGTGGGGCCGGGGCAGGAGATCGACCCGGCGCACTCGCCGGATGGCACGCGAATAGCGTTCGCAACCGATCGAAATGGGAACTTCGAGATTTACGTGGCCAATGCCGATGGCTCGTCGCCGGAGCGACTTACGCAGTCGGCGGCGACGGAGGGGGCGCCCGTGTGGACTCCCGACGGCAGCCAGATCCTCTACCAGTCGGACGCGGGCGGGTCGTTACAGGTTTGGATCATGAACGCCGACGGGACCGATCAGCGGCCGCTCACGAGTAGTCCCGGTGAGAATTTCCGGCCTGCGGTTTCCCCGAACGGAAAGTCCGTTGCGTTCACATCGACGCGCGATCGGAATCATGAGGTCTACTTGATGGATCTCGACGGGGGCAATCAGCGGAACTTCACCGGCTCGCCCGACATCGAGACGTCGCCGGAATGGATCGCCGATGACGTGATCGCTTTCCTCAGGGAGCGAACTGCTGGCCGGGAGGTGTTCAGCCAGGTCGTGCAGATGAACTTCCAGCGGGAGGTCACCGAGCTGAGCGAGCCGACGCTGGCGGTCGTCGATTTCGCGGTCGCGAAAGATGCGGACATTCTGGCTGCGATAGTGAGTTTGCCTGGCCCGACTGGCCAGGCGATCAAGCGGCTCTACCTCCTACCGTTGGGCGGTGTCGGGACGCCCGTGGAGGTCTCGCGGGCCGGCGAGCTGGAGGAGTTCTCGCACCCCACCTTCCGTCACTGATTGGGCGGCCCAAGCCGCTCCTGAGTGGTTCCAGGCTCGGGCAGCACCGGATGAAGGCGCTCGTCATGCGTGCTCACGGCGGCCTCGATCAACTTGAGGTCACCGATGTGCCTGAGCCGCGGATCGAGTCCGGCGGCGACGTATTGGTGCGGCTCAGGACAGCGGCGTTGAACCACCTGGATCTGTGGACGCTCGGCGGATTACCGGGCTTGACGCTCCGGCTTCCGCACGTACTGGGTGGCGACGGCGCAGGCGTTGTGGAGGCGGTTGGACCGGATGTGACGAGTGTGGCGCCCGGCGACAGGGTGATGCTCAATCCCGGCGTATCGTGTCATCGCTGCGAGTACTGTCTTGCGGGGGAGCATTCCCTGTGCGAGGCGTACCGCTTGCTGGGAGAGCACCTGAACGGCACACTCGCCGAATTCGTCGTGGTTCCGTGGCAGAACGTGCTTCCGATTCCCACGCCGCCTGCTCCCAATCCCGGGATCACGTGGGCTGAGGCAGCGGCGTACTCCCTCGTCACCTTGACGGCATGGAGGATGTTGGTAAAGAAGGCGCGGGTGAAGGCGGGCGAGACCGTGCTCGTCTGGGGTGTGGGGGGAGGCGTCTCGGTGACCGCGCTTCGCATTGCGAAGCTGGCGGGCGCGTTCACGATCGTGACTTCATCCAGTGACGACAAACTCGCACGGGCACGGGAGCTCGGCGCCGACGTGACCGTCAATCATGACACTGAGGACGTGGTCAAACGCGTTCGCCACGTGACCGGCAAGCGTGGCGTGGATGTGGTGGTCGAGAACGTCGGGGAGGCGACATGGGATCGTTCCCTCAGGCTGCTCGGTCGCGGGGGACGGCTGGTCAGCTGCGGTGCCACTACGGGGCCCAAGGTGACCGTCGATGTTCGCCGAATGTTCTGGTATCAGTGGACCATCATGGGCTCCACGATGGGGAGCATGCAGGACTATCGGGAAATCGTGGGACTACTCGGGCAGGGCCGGCTGAGGCCGCTCATCGACTCGGTGTTCCCCCTGGCCGAGGGCATGAAGGCCGTGGAGCGGCTGGCGAGCGCCGACCATATGGGGAAGGTGGTGGTGGAGGTTTCTTAGCCGCGGCCGAGCAGCACGGTCTTTGCCGAAGGGCCGAAGCGAGGCTCGTCGGCGAGGGCCCGAATTGTCCCCACGAACCGGCCCTGATCGTCGAAGAGGGCAACGCCCGCTGCGGTCCGGACGAACCGTGCTGCCGAGCCCCCGGCCGCGAGCACGTGCCCGGGGACCGCTATCGGCCGCGATCCGGTGTGGAACCGGTCCCCAATCGTGATCGCGTGCTCAACCATGACATCTCCCCCTCTTTCCCCGGGGTGTGTCGTTGCGGGTTGCCGGTAACGTTGCACCGGCGCTCATATCCTTTAGATGCGCGGACGGCCCGATCGGTTGCATGGGAAGACGAGCGCCCCGGGGGCCGGCATGGAGGTGGGTTTAGGGAGCCCGGGGCTTGGATCCTGACCGGAGGTCCAGCAATGCAACCTATTCTCTAACAAGCACTTACGTGGCTTGACGGAGATTGATTTCGGT
>JBHIEQ010000280.1:0-4145 GCA_046760725.1 Gemmatimonadales bacterium | reverse complement strand
CGCACGCGCGCCTGTTGAGAGCGAGCGTCGCGATGTTCGGCGGTGCCAGTAGCCTCGCACCGGGAGCCACCAGCACCACGTCGAGAACGCTTCTCGCTTCAAGCGCTTCGATCTCCCGGCGGCTGAAGAGATGGCTGCGGGGCCATGCCTCGGTGGCGAGATCATGGGCGGGCCCGCCGGGAGCCGCAGGCGACGAGGAGACGGCGTCGCGCCCAACCCGCATGTTCACGCGGACATCGACGGTGAGACCGGCTCTGAGCTTCAGGATCTCCGGTTCCACCGCCCGATACCCGCTACTGTACGCGGTGAGACGGTAGGTCCCGGCAGCCGGAGCGGTGAGCTCGAACCACCCTCGCGGGCTGGCAAATGCCAGATCGCGCACGAGGCCATCGTGGTCCGTCATGAGGAGCACGGCCCTGGAATCGGCCCGCCCGTTCCCATGTCGGCCACGACTCCCCTCACCTGGGGGCGTGCGCGCCTACCGCTCTCCGCCTTGCCCGAGCCACCTCGCGCACCATCTGAGCGCGTTATGAGAGCCGAGCCCTCTTCGCGGAGCTGAATCAGGTATCCACCGGTCTCCTTGAGCGCCCGGACGCCCACCCCTCCAAGCCGCATCCAGCCCCGGCTCCTGCCGTAAAAGACCAGCTCGGGCATGCGCAGGCGCCAATGGCTCACCACCCACAGACCCGCCGGAAGTCGCTCGAACTGGACGCGGCCACCGAGGTGACGCGATTCCACCGGCCAGGGGAGGTTGCGATAGCGGAACTCAAGAACCTGGAGGTGCGCAGTCCCCCGATCGAGCCATAGCACGCCCTCGATCTCGGGCAGGGTGCGGCGGCTGACGGGCTCGAAGGCGAGTCCTAGCAACCGTTCGTCGTCCTTGTTGCTGCGCAGATAGAAGCAGTGATCGTTCGCGAAGGTCTCCGAGAGGAGCGCGTCCGCGTCGGGGCCGAGATGCCGCCACCCGCCGGCCCCGGGGTGAGGGTTTCGCTTCGCAGCCCTCCCCCTAAACGAGAACCAAGGGAGATTACTGGTTGTAGCGGAGTGCCAGCCTCTCCTTGCGGTAGCTGCCCGCTTCTTCCGTCGGGTGGAATGCGTGGCACCAGAGCATCTCACCTGCGTAAACATGCATCGTAACCGCGGTGTCGTTCGCCGCGTTCTTTATGCGGTGATACTCGTTGGGCGGCACCAGAATCCCGACATCTCCGCGCCGGGCTACTTCCCTGCCGGTCTCGCTGAATCGCACGACGTCCAGAGATACGTCGCTCGTCGGATCGAAGGTGGTGATCTCGATCTCACCCGTGTGCACGCACTCGACGCACCACTTGCCCGCGTGATCGTGCACGGGCGTGCCCTGGCCCGGCGCCCAGACCATGACCAGCACCGAGTAGGTCCCGTCAGGGCACCTGTGCAACAGGCGGCGCGCGTACCGCTCCGACGCTTCCGCCAGAAATGCCGCCGGCACCTGGATGAGATCGATCGCCTCTTGGAGTGCCGCCTTGACCTCGCCGCACAACTCGTGAGGGTCGGCGTGTTCGACCGCCCGGTCAAGGCGTTCGAGGAAGTGTCGCGTCTCCGGCGTGTGGAGCTCGAGGGCCTCAGTCACGGCGGTCCTCCGGGCTAGTGCGGGCGTCGTTGTGCGGCCGCCCTCGCGGGGCGGGGGCCTACTACCCACAGTATTCAGTCTCGGCCCCAAAACCGAAAGACCCGCGCCCCTGAGGCCTGTTCGCGCCAGCCTGGACCCCCGGGCATCTTTCCGCCTGTTCCGGTCAGGATTGAGATCCCCGCCCCCTCGGAGGACATCGATAGATGGAGCGTCGGAAGCTTCCCCCCAACGCGTACGTGATCGAGGAGGGAGAAAAGTATGTCCCCCTCACCTACGACCAGGTCCTTACAGAGTTCACCCTGAAAGCGGTGATCGCCGGCGCCCTGCTGGGTATGGTCTTTGGCGCGGCGAACACCTATCTGGGGCTCAAGGCCGGTCTCACGATAAGCACGTCGATCCCCGTGGCCGTCCTGACCATCGTGGCCTTCCGTCTGTTCAGGGCCTTCGGGCTGCGGCACAGCATCCTAGAGACCAACATGTCTCAGACCGTGGGCTCAGCCAGCTCGTCATTGTCCTCGGGAGTGCTGTTCACCATCCCGGCGCTCTTCATCTGGGGGATGAGCCCCGCCTGGCGCCAGATCACTCTGCTGGCGATGGCGGGGGGGCTCATTGGCGTCCTGGCCATGATCCCGCTCCGCCGGTATCTGATCAAGCGCGAGCACGGCAAGCTTCCGTATCCCGAGGGCATGGCCTGCGCCGAGGTGTTGGTCGCCGGCGAAGAGGGCGGCAGCCAGGCGGCGCCGGTGTTCTGGGGATTGGGCCTGGGGATGGCGTTCAAGCTTGTCACGGACGGGGCCAGGTGGGTTCTGGGGACGTTCCAGGTTGCGTTGGGCTTCAAGGCCAATCTCGCTGTCAGCGTGTCGCCCCCCCTGATCGGCGTGGGTTACATCCTGGGAATCCGGATAGCCACCGTCATGGTCGCGGGCGCCGCTCTCTCGGCGCTGGTGATCATTCCGTTGATCAACTGGTGGGGCGGTGGGCTCACCGAGCCGCTCTATCCCGAGACGGTGAAGCTCATTCGCGACATGGAGCCGGGCGAGATCTGGCACCGCTACGTGCGCTACATCGGTGCTGGTGCGGTGGCGACGGGCGGCATCACCACGCTGATCCGCTCGATTCCCACCATGATCGAGTCGTTTCGGCTGGGGATCGCGCAGCTGGGCAAGGGCCTGGACACGACGGCCACCGAGCGCACCGATCGCGATCTCGGTTTCCGAACCGTGCTGGTGGTCGTGGGCGGTGTGCTTCTGATACTCACGCTCGTCCCCGGGATCCTGGGCTACCTGGAATCGATTCCCGTGAGGGCCGTGGCATCGATCCTGATAGCGATCTTCGCCTTCTTCTTTGTGACAGTGAGTTCCAGGATCGTGGGGTTCGTGGGTGTGACGTCGAACCCCACATCGGGTATGACGATCGCCACGCTCCTGGGCACCAGTCTCATCTTCTTTCTCCTGGGCTGGACCGATCTCGCGGGGAAAGCCACGGCGCTCATGGTGGGGACATCGGTGTGCATCGCCGCCTCGATCGCCGGCGATACGTCACAGGATCT
The DNA here is from genome assembly GCA_046760725.1 of Gemmatimonadales bacterium. GTDB lineage: Bacteria > Gemmatimonadota > Gemmatimonadetes > Gemmatimonadales > GWC2-71-9 > JBHIEQ01. Next base: position 990 of record JBHIEQ010000280.1, on the reverse strand, counting down.
GAAGACGGGCTTCGTGTTGGGGGCGACGCCGCGCTTCCAGCAGGTGGGGGAGCTGGTGGGGGTTATCACCTCCGCCGGGGTCGTGGCGCTCGTGGTCATGATGCTGCACCAGAATGTGCCCGGCGGGCTTGGGGGTGAGGAGCTGCCGGCGCCCCAGGCCGTGCTGATGAAGCTCGTGATCGACGGAGTGATCGATCAGAGCCTGCCCTGGGCGTTCATCCTGATCGGGGTCGGGGTCGGGCTCGTCGCTTCGTTTTTCAGGATCCCGGTGCTGGCGTTCGCGGTCGGCGTCTATCTGCCGCTCTCCACCATGGCGGCCGTCTTCGTGGGTGGTCTGACGAGACACTTCCTCACGTGGAGGCGGTCGCCCGTGGCGGCGGAGCGTCGCCGGGAGCGCGGCGTGCTGTTCGGCTCGGGCCTCGTGGGTGGCGGGGGGCTGACGGGCGTGGTACTGGCGATTTGGGTGGGGCTCAGAGGCGGGCGGCCCATACAGGGGTGGCCGCCGGACTTACCGCCCTGGGCTGAGCAGCTGTTGGCGCTCCTGACCATCGGTGCAATAGTGGGGCTGCTGGTGCTGATTGCCCGGCAGAGTGAGGAAGCCTAGGGACTCGACTATTCCTCTCGCTGGTTCAGGAAGTGCTTCGCCTGCTCGACGCCGCGCTCGAGTTTGCGGTGGAACTGCGCCAGAGGTCCCGTGCAGGCATCGCGCAACCGGGTCAGCCGCTCCACCATCTCGGGGCCGTCGAGCGGCGGCGCAGTTGCCATCATGTCGCGCCACAGCTTCTCGGCTGCGTCGTGGAACGCTATGACGTTGTCCATCTCGTTATCGGCGAATTCCTTCCTCATCGTCTGCTCACGTACATCGTACACGACAGCGCCCAGCATCACCTGAATCGACTCGCGCGCGCCCATCCCCACGGTCGAGAGGCGCTTGATGAACTCCTCTCGGCTTTCGGTCATTGTTCGGCTCCTATGTGCGTCACCTATCCT
>JBHIEQ010000279.1:0-4175 GCA_046760725.1 Gemmatimonadales bacterium | reverse complement strand
TGGGCGACCGGTTAGCGGACGCCGTGCGCGAGCTACTCGCGGGGGCGCAATTGGATTTCCCCGTTCTCGCGGCGGATCGGCTCGCGGGCGTGCTGTTCCGGAGTGACCTGGTGAGGGCGCTAAAGGAGTCGGGGGGAGAGACGCCGGTCGCGGACGTGATGCGTCGTGATTCGGCAACCGCCCAGGCCGACGAGCCACTGCACAGGGTGCTCGCGCGCATGCGGTCCGAGAGGTGCTCCACGGTGCCCGTTCTGCGGCATGGCAGGCTGGTCGGCATCCTCACTCTCGAGAACGTCGGCGAGCTAATGATGGTGAGATCGGCGCTGGAGGGGGACGGCCGGGGCGCCGTGGCGCGGGTCTTCGCCACGGACTGATATCGACCCGTAGTCGCTCGTCGGGGCTGAAGAGGCTGGATCGAAGCCACGCCTCCCTGCGGGAACCTGCTGCCGCGGCAGTTGGTTCTTCACACGCAATGGTAACCCTCGCGAGAGCCTTCCTTTGGCTCCAGATCTCCGTTTTGACGAGCCGGGTCGGGACGTCGTGGCGTGCACCGGGCCTAGCGGTGGTGCTTGCGCTGTTGCCGCTGTCACACCCAATCTTCCGACCCCTGTTGGGCGCGCCGTCACACCTCTTGTGGTTCGCTCACGTCTTCCCTGTGGCGCTGGCGTCGTACGTGTGGGGGATGAGGGGCGCTGGAGTGTCCGTGGTAGCGAGCGTGCTGGCGGTCACCGCGGGTGAGGCGACGTTCGGGGCCGGCTATTGGGTCGCCGCCGACCTGGCCACCGTGCTCGCGCTCGGCGTCTCAGTGGGAATCACCGAGATGTTGCTGGCCGGCTTTGCTCTCTGGGTGCGGGCCGCCGAACGCCAGCGACAGCAGTTGGAGCGCGTCGCCGCCACGGCGCTCGATTCGGCGCGGGACGCGGCTTTCCTGCTGAACAGTGATTTGCGAGTTTGGTACGCCAACGAGGTCTCCAGGCAGCTGTTTGCAGCTGAGGGCAACGAGCTTCGGGGCACCCGCATCGACGAGCTGGTGGACGAGCCGGAGCAAGTTGACGGCCTGTTTCGGCGGGGAACGTCGGACTGTGTCTCGATCGTGGGCCGGGGGCGCGGAGGGCGGTGCTTTCCTGCCGAGCTGTGCGTCTCCCCCGTTCCCGACGCTGAGAACGAGAACGGCGGACGCTGGTACGTCACCGTTCGGGATCGGTCGGAGGAGATTAAGCAGGAGGAGAAGGAGCGGCGGGCGCGGGCGCTTCAGCAGCTTGGAGCCGTGACTGCCGCAATCGCGCATGAGCTAAACAATCCGCTGACTAGTGTTGCGGCATACAGCGAGCTCCTCGAGGCACAAGCCGGCGGGCTTCCTCCCGAAATCGCCGACTCTGTTGCGGCGTTGGCTCAGGAGGGCCGTCAGGCCGCGCGCATCGCAAGGCAGCTACTCGATCGCGTGAAGCATGGTGGCTCCGACTACGTGCGGCTCGATCTGAATGAAGTGATTCTCCGAACGTTGCGGTCTCAGACACGCCAGCTTGCTGCTCACGGGGTGACGGTGGACTCGCGGCTAGAAGACGACCCGCTACCGGTCAGGGGGAACGCCGGTGAGCTCCAGGAGATCCTCGTGAACCTGGTCGCCAATGCGGTTCAGGCGATGGACGAGGCGTCGCACGGCGGGCGGCTGAGAGTGCAGTCCGCGTCGACGAACGGGCACGCCGAGATCGTCGTGGCTGACAGCGGACCGGGGATCCCGGAGAGCATAGTGGGACACATCTTCGACCCGTTCTTCACGACCAAGGGTGACAAAGGGACGGGTATCGGGCTTGCGCTGTCGCGGCGCATCGCGCGGGCTCACGGGGGTGACCTGGTCGCGTCGAACTTGCCCGAGGGCGGTGCGCAGTTTCGGCTGACGCTGCCCATCGCGCGATCGCGCGCCTCGGGCTCGAGCGAAGTCGTCAAGAGCGATCCGGGACGGTCCGAGCCGCCGCCGGGAACCCGTGTCCTCCTGGTGGATGATGAAGAGAGGATCCTGAGGTCGCTGGGTCGGCTGCTGCAGTTGCGCGGCTTTCCCACCGAGACGGCGGGTCGTGTGGCGGAGGCCCGGGAGAAGCTCGCTCAACATGAGTACGACGTCGTCGTGTGTGACGTGCACATGCCCGAGGAGACGGGGTTCGACCTCTACGAGACCATGCGGGAAAAGGGGTATGCGGCCGCGTTCGTCCTCATCACCGGCGACGTGCTGGGGCCGGATGTGGAACGATTCCTGGCGGAGACCGGTTCTCTACACGTGGCGAAGCCGTTCGAAGTGTCCGAGATCATCGCGGCGCTCGGGGAAGCTCATGCACGCTCGAATTCCTCGGACTCGGCGGATCGAGCGGTCAGGAGACGCGCTTCATAGGCGCACATCACAGTTCAACCATTCAGGAGGAAGCATGTTGAAACACGCCGTTGCATCACTGGGCGTCGGTGCCGTTCTTGCCTTCGCCCTGCCTGCCCAGGCCCAAGCCCAGATGATGGGCAACGCGCCCGAGGGCAAGGAGGCCACGATCACGGGTTACGTGATCGACCTCTCCTGCAAGTTTCGGCACGGTCTCTCGGGTGACCAGCACCGCATGTGCGCACAGGTATGCGCCGATAAGGGTGTGCCTCTCGCCATCCTGGGAACGGACGGGACGCTGTACGTGCCCGTGAGCGCCGGGATGCCGGGTGAGAGTGAGAATGCGAAGCTGCGCGATCACGCCGAACATCGCGTGACGGTGAAGGGCACCGTTTACGAGGCTGCGGGCGCCAAGGCGATCGAAGTCGCCTCAGTCAGCATGTAGCGTGGCTGTACTGCTGTCGAGCGCGGGCCGGCTGGTCCAGCCCGCGCTCACGTTGGCCGGTTTGGCTGCGCTGGGTGGCATGGTCGCCGTAGCCGCGCTGGGAGGCGGTGGCCCGACCCACCGCCGGCCGATTGCCGTTCCGAATCCCGAGGCGACTCCGCCCGTCGAGATGCGCCTGGGGTCGGTGAGACATATCTATACGGGCCGGGCGCCGGAGAGGCTCGTCGTGGATAGCTCGCGACCGGGGGGGCCGGTGCGCCTCTTGTGGTTCGAGGGGCGGCCAGCGTCGCCTCTGGGCGAGAACGAGACGGTTACGCTGGATGGGGCCGGCGGCATCGTGCGGTTCGACGGGAGGTTGCGATCGTTTCGGGTTTCTCTCCAGCTCGAGGGGCGCGTCCCGGTGAGCGTGGCTCCCGCGTCGGATGGTGGATACTGGGTTGCGGATGGCGAGGGTCAGGTTCTCCTTGCCGACGCTGACGGACGTCTGAGAGCTTCCGCCGTCGGGCGGTTCGACCACCCGGTGGTTGAGTCGGACGGACGTGGGGGCGCGTGGGTGGTGAGATCCAGTTCTCTCTTTGCCTATCGATTGGCGGGCGCCGGCGATCCGCTATTGCTCAAGGTGGCTCCGGACGGCGAGCGGGTGGAGAACGTCGGCTCGATAGCGCTTCCGGAGCAAGTCCTTCTCGCGGAATTGGCGAATTCCGGTCACATAGCGGTGGGTGAGGATGCCCTCTACTTTGCGCCTTTCATCCGGGACGAGGTGGTGGCCCTCACTCCCCGGGGCGACACGCTCTGGGTGGCACACCGCGAGCTGCCTCAGGCGGTTGACGAGCCACGCTTCGAGGTCGGTCCCGACGGGCCGATGATCGACTACGCTCCCGTCAATCTGGGGATCCGGCTGGGTCCTGACGGCCGGCTCTACGTGCTCAGCGTGCCCGGTTTCACGACGGCGATGAGTCGGGTCGACGTGTTCGACGCCGCGACGGGGAGGCTGGAGCGCACCGGGGTTCTGGCCACGCCTCTGCCGACTGTCGCCGTGTCGGTCGAGGGCAGGGTCCATCTGTTGGATTCATTCGCGCTCCTCACCGGGGTGGCTCCGGAGGAGCGCGAATCGTTCGCACCGTTCGAGTTGGAGGCGCTGGGCGGCGGGACGATGAGTCTCGATCACCTGCGGGGGCGGGTCGTGCTGGTGAACTTCTGGGCCAGCTGGTGTGGGCCCTGTCGCGTCGAGATGCCGGCGCTGGACAGCCTGCAGCGCTCGATCGACCACGACGATTTCTTGTTTCTCACTATGAACGAGGATGTGCGTACGTCGGACGCACAGGAGTTCGTCGACGAGCACGGGTTCGACTTTCCGGTGCTCTT
>JBHIEQ010000278.1:0-4191 GCA_046760725.1 Gemmatimonadales bacterium | reverse complement strand
TGGTTGCCCACGAGACCGCGGAGGATCACGGCACCCTGGCCGGCCGAGGTTTGCTGGACGTGGACACCGGTCGCCTCCCGCACGAGATCCACCGCCACGGCACCGGCCGCACGTGTGTTGCGAGAGGGCATGACCAGCGAAAGTGCCTCGACCTGTTCCATCAGGTCGGCCTTGGCCGAGCGGGTGGCGGTGATCGTCATCCCGGTCAGCCGAATGATCGTGTCGGGTTTGACGGAGTCGCTCTGCTGTTGCGTGAGAGTCACGCCGGCGATGAACAGTGCTTCTATGATCATGGTAGCGGCGTCAATCTACACAGATTGGGCGAATGCATGGCGGGTAGTAGTACCAGTGGGTCGCCCGAATGTTGCAGGATGGCGGCGACCGGTTCGGGAGTCCGGGTCGGGTGTTGCATGCGGATCGTTGCCTCCTTGGGGCTCCATGCCTGACGCCAGGCGGCGTGCAGCAGTACGTCCTTCGCAGGGAACGCCGATTGAGGCGGAGCCACCGTCCGCGCTGGCACGCTCTCTGCACCGGCCCTAGCTTCGAGCGTCCACCGCTTAGGAGGTCGAGGATGGGTGTCCGGCCATTGCTGGGAGCGCTGGCTTCCCTCGTAGCGCTGGCCTCGCCGCCGGTCCCCCAGTTCAATGGATGGGTCACGTTCGGCGCTCCCGGCGGGCGCTCGCTAGCCGATCCCGGCGCCGCAAAGGCGAGCGATGCATCCGCGATCACGATCGATCAATCCGCGCCGCTCTTGCTCCGACCCGGGCGCGTGTTCGATGGGATCGCTCGGACCCCGCACGAGGGCTGGGTGGTGCTCGTGGTCGGCGACCGCATCGCGGCCGTGGGTCCCGAGCGGTCGGTCGAGTCCCCCGCGGGAACCGAGGAGATCGACCTCGAGGGTCTCACGCTCATGCCCGGGCTCATCGAGGGGCACTCGCATCTCTTGCTCCATCCGTACAACGAGACGAGCTGGACCGACCAGGTGCTGGACGAGCCGCTCGCGATGAGGGTGGCCCGGGCCGCGGAGGCGGCGCGGGTGACCCTCATGGCCGGGATCACCACCGAGCGGGATCTGGGGACCGAGGGTGCGGGCTATGCCGACGTGGGCCTGAAGCGCGCGATCGACGAGGGAGTGATCCCGGGCCCGCGGCTCATCGTCACGACGCGCGCGATCGTGGCCACGGGTAGCTACGGACCCAAGGGCGCGCCTGAGTGGTCGCTCCCCTTGGGCGCCGAGCCAGCGGACGGGCAGGACGAGCTGATCCGCGTCGTGCGAGATCAGATCGGCCGCGGCGCCGATTGGGTCAAGGTGTACGCCGATTATCGCTGGGGGCCCGAGGGAGAGGCACAGCCCACGTTCACCCAGGGGGAGTTGGAGCTGATCGTGGAAGTCGCCTCGTCCAGCGGCCGCTTCGTGGCGGCCCACGCGAGTAGCGCGGAGGCGATGCGCCGCGCGGCGCTTGCTGGGGTGCGCACCATCGAGCACGGCGATAGGGGCACGTCCGAGGTGTTCTCCCTCATGGCCGTACGCGATGTGGCGCTTTGTCCCACGCTCGCTGCGAGGGAGGCGATCGCGAGCTATGCCGGCTGGCGCAAGGGTCTGGACCCGGCGCCGCCAGGCGTGGTGGCAAAGCGAGAAGCCTTCCGGGCGGCGCTCACGGCCGGAGTGCCCATTTGTTTCGGCGGTGACGTGGGCGTGTTCACGCACGGCGACAACGTGCGCGAGCTGGAGCTGATGGTGGAGTACGGCATGTCACCGGCAGACGCGGCGATCGCGGCCACCCGAGGCAACGCCCGCATCCTGGGGCTGGACGACCGGCTCGGGGCGGTCGAGCCCGGGCTCTTGGCGGATCTCATCGCGGTGGACGGCGATCCGACGGCCGACATCGGGTCGCTGAGGCGGGTGGAGTTCGTTATGAAGGGGGGAGTGCGGGTGAAGTGACGGCGGCGCGTTCGTGGAGGACGCGCCGCCGGCGATTCGTCGGGTTCCGTGCTACTGCATCTGCGCGCTGGATGGAGGGACTATGCCCTTCATGCGCATGTAGGTGACCAGGTTCCCGTAGTGCTCGCTGTTGTGGATCGCGTTGAACGCCAGGACCCACAGTCGCGAGCCGTCCCGGCCAAAGAAGCTGACCTGCTCCATGGCCTTGCGGTCGTTCATCTGGTATGTCTCGTCGCAGAAGGCGAAGGCTCCCTCGAGAGCTGCTACGAGATCGGCTTTGGCCGTCAGCTCCTCGAAGTTCTTGGCGTTGGGATTGGCCGCGCCGGACGCACCGGAGCAGAAGAGGTAATTAGCGTTTGCGACGTGTCCGAGGATCTGCCCGAACGTGCGAACTTCGGGAGTCGGCTGAAAGCCGTAATGCTCCTCGGGCACCTTCTCGGCGGACGCCACGATCCAATCCTTGAATTGGTCGTACAGCGGGCGAACGGACGCCACGGCCATGTCCATTTGGTGTTCGCCCCGGTGTTCGCCGTGCATGCCCGCTCGGTCCTGCGCGAGGGCGGGGGAACAGATCGCAGCCGCGAGAACGGTAGATGTGATGATCCTGTACATGCAATCCTTGCCTGGTGGAAGTGGGCTTGGAGGATCGCTGCCGGGGGCGGGACTCGCAAGGGGGTGGCGGTGGCCGAGCTGAACGATTTGCTCTCGGGACTCGTGCGTTTCCAGCTGGCGGACGCGGTTGCGGTTCCGCCGGTCGAGCTGGCACGTCTCTCACCGTATCTCCAGAACTACGTGGCGGCGATGGTCGAGCAGGTCTGCGCCCGGGGTCGTTTGCCTGCGCCCAGTTGGCTGAACGACGTACCGCCGCTCGAGGAGCCGTACTTCGCGGCCGGCGTCGAGGGTCTGCGCCCCTACCTCCTCCGTGCGTCGCCCGTGCCGTTCAAGCGGCGTAACATCTTCGTGGACGCGGCGATCGGCGATCGGGTCTGACGGGGCCGTGGCAGAGTTCCAACTCACGAAGGCCGACATACGACGGTTGTTCGAGTTCTTGAACGATGAGTTGGTCCAGGAGGACGTTGAGGGGGAGCTCTACCTCGTGGGCGGGGCGGTCATGTGCCTGGCTTTCGAGGCTAGGGCAGCTACACGTGACGTGGCCGCCCTGTTGCGCCCCGTCGAGGTGGTGCGGCAGGCGGCCGCCCGGGTGGCGGCACGTGCAGGCGTGCCTGACACGTGGCTCAACGACGCGGTCAAGGGCTACCTCGGCTCGCGGGGCGACTACGCGCCGTTCCTGGAACTCGACCACCTCAGGGTGTTCATCGCCGTACCGGAGTGCCTGCTCGCGATGAAGTGCGCGGCGATGCGGCTCGGCGCCGAGTTTCACGACCTAGAAGATGTGCGCTACCTGCTGCGATACCTCAACGTCACCAGCGTCGAGGACGCTCTCGCAATCGTGCTGCGCTATTTCGACGAACGACAGATCCTCCCCAAGACCCGACTCGCGCTGGAAGAGTTACTCGCGAGCTAACAGCTCTTCCACCTCCTGCCTTCCTGCCAGCACCGCGTCGACCGCCTCGTGCACCTCCCGTGCCCGCTCGAGATCGGCGGTGAGATCATCCGCCGTGGCCACCCCGGCACCGAGCCGCAACAGATCGAGGCGAATGCCCTCCAGCGCCGCCACCGCACTCCCCAACCGCTCCCGCACCACCTCGCGCGCCTGCTCGAGATCCCGCGCGGCATCCCGCCGCACATCACCCTGCCCAGATCCCCCCGTCAGATCCACCCGAGCCAGCGCGTCGCTCAACACCTCCTGCCGCTGCCGCAGCTTCGTGGCATCGTCCTGCAACCGTCTGATAACATCCGGCACCTCGGGAATGCGGCGGCGCAGCTCGGAAGGCAATTGATCCCACAGCTCATCGGCCGCGCAGCAGTGCTCGCAGCTCAGCCGGCAGCTCGCGTCTCGGCACCGCCACATCCGCCAACGCCTCGGCCAACTGCTCGTCCGTCTGATACCGCTCAGCCGGATCCTTGGCCAAACAGCGATCCACCACCTCCGCCAATCGAGCCGGCACCCGCTGCACCACAGCGGCCACCCGCGGCGCAGGCACACTCACCTGCCGGTGGATTACCGCCGGCAGGTTCGACCCCTCGAACGGCAACCGGCCAGTCAACGCATAAAAGGCCGTCACCCCCAACGAATAGAGATCACTACGCCCATCCACCGCCTCCCCCATCGCCTGCTCCGGACTCAT
>JBHIEQ010000277.1:0-4212 GCA_046760725.1 Gemmatimonadales bacterium | reverse complement strand
GTGACCGTCCCCGTCCCCACCTGCCGGCTCAACGCCTGGTACGCTCCGAGCAGGAGCTGCTGCCCGGTCTGGCCGCGCGCGTAAAACGTGCGGGAGACCTGCGCACCACCGAACGAGCGGTTGGCGAGATGACCACCGTACTCCCGGGCGAACGGTACGCCCTGCGCTACACACTGGTCGATGATGGCGACGCTGATCTCCGCCAGGCGATAGACATTCGCTTCGCGAGAGCGGAAGTCGCCCCCTTTGACGGTGTCGTAGAAGAGCCGCCAGATGCTGTCGCCGTCGTTCTGGTAATTCTTCGCCGCGTTTATGCCGCCCTGTGCGGCAATGCTGTGCGCCCGCCGCGCGCTGTCCTGGAAGCAGAAGCAGCTCACGTTGTACCCCAACTCGGCGAGGGACGCCGCAGCAGATGCACCGGCGAGACCGCTCCCCACCACTATCACGTCGTACTTCAGCTTGTTCGCGGGATTCACCAGCTTCAGCTCGAAGCGGCGCTTCTCCCACTTCTCCTGAACCGGTCCGGCAGGGACTCTCGACTTGAGTTCCATTCCGCCTCCCGCCTCCTTACTCGATGACGCCCATCAACACGCCCACCGGCACCGCGATGAACCCGGCCACGATCGCCACGGCTATCACCGCCGAGACCGGACGGCGCCATCTCTCGAACACGGGGCCGTGCGCACCCAGAGTCCGCAGCCCGCTCCACAGGCCGTGATACAGATGCAGTCCCAACACGATCATCATGACGATGTAAACCGCCGCGGCCCACCACACCTTGAACCCCGTCACAACGTTGTGGTACGCCGAGTTCGCCACGAAATCGGGGTGCGCCGAGCCTGTGGTCAGATGCATGAGGTGGTAGGTCACGAACGCGAAGAGAAGGAGTCCCCCCCAACGCATCGTGCGCGACGCGTAGGTCGAGGCGTCCGGCTCGAGCGACCTGTGGTACCCGACCGGACGGGCTCTCCAACTCATCCGGGTGAGCGCCAGCGCCGCCACGACATGGATCGCCACCGCACCGATCAACACGATGCGGACGATCCAGAGAAACTGTGAGTGGCCCAACACCGGATAGCCAACCTCGCGCAAGAACTCCGCGTACGCGTTGAATTTCTCGGGGCCCTGAAACGCCTTGAGGTTGCCCATCATGTGGGCGATCACATACAGAATGAAGAGGGCACCAGTCACGGCCATGAGTACCTTGAGGCCGACGGTGGTGCGGAAAACGGTCAGTACACGGCGCATGCTAGCTCCGATGGCCGTTGACATTGGACGGTCGCATGATACAAACGGGATGGGTCGAGTTGAAGGGCCTCCCTCACCGCCCCAGCCTCCGCTCGATCCCGTCACACAACAGCTCCACCGCGTCCGGTGAGAACCTCAGGAACAGCTCAGGCTCGACCAGCTCGAATTCCATGATCGCCGCGGCGCCTGCCTGATCCCGCACCACGTCGACCCGGGCGTAGAGCGTGGGCTCCCCCACTGCGTCCAACGCGGCACGAGCGACCGCCAGCTCGCCCTGGTCGGGACGCTCCAGCCGCTCAGTCCCTCCGAAGTCGCTATGCACCCTGAAGTCGTCACGCGTCGTACGCTTTCGCACGGCGTGAGTGAACTCCCCGTCCACGAACACCAGCGACAGCTCTCCATAGTCGAGCACGCCCGGCATGTACCGCTGCACCAGCATGTCCTCGTGGGGCAGGTAGCGGTCCAGATGAGCCTGCCCCTGTGCGATGGAGTCGAGCGACACGCGCATCGCGTACCGGCCGGCCTGCGCCACCGCCGCCTTGATCACAACCTCCTCCCAATCGTGATCTTCGATCAGGGCGCGGAGATCCGCCTTGCTCCCTGCCGACAGCTGCAACGTGGGCACCACGGACACACCACGCTCCAGGAGATCGCAGAGGTATCGCTTGTGGGTGTTCCAGCGAATCACGGAGAGTGAGTTCCACAAGTACGAGCCGCGTGCGGCACGCTCCGCCCAGTCGAGAAACTGCGGTAGCCGGTAAGCGTAGTCCCAGGCCGACCGAACCACCGTCAGCCGCGGCTCCGACCAATCCTGGTAGGGATCCTCCCACACCACGGGCTCCGCGGCCAACCCGCGATTCCACAGGGCCGCCAGCAGGTGTCTGTCATCCCCGTAGAGACCGGGCATCGCGGCGCACGTGACAAGAGCTACGTCCATGCTATGCTAGGTCGCAGCACGCAGGGCGGAGCGGCTGGCGTGCCCGAGCACGCCTTCGGCTGGACGTCATGCCGCTTGCACCCGATAGGCCGCACGCGAAGCGCCGCGGCGTGTGAGGGCACGGCCGGCCGCGAGCCCACTGGCACAGGACGCAGGGCGCGGCCCTAGAAGCTGCGGCGCCCGTCCCGGCACCGTGGCCACGTCATCTGGCGACCCGTGCGACGGCTGACCGGAAGTAACCGCTTATCCCGCGGTATGCGCTCCGAATCCTCTGAAGCGAGGTACGCCAGCATCGCCGTCAAGGTCGCGTTGTTCTCGAGGTCGTCGAACACGATCTTGTCGAACGTGTCACGATTCGTGTGCCAAGTGTACGGTCCGTACGCCCAGCTCAGCGAGCTCAATGAGAAGGCGGGTGCCCCCGCGCAGATGAACGACGCGTAGTCACTGCCACCCCCACCGGGCATGCCCGGCAATCGCAGATCGATATGACGCGTTATTTCCTCGGGGATCTTGGCGAGCCAGCGTCCGAAGAACCCGCCTGCTTCGGGGAGTCCCTGCATCGAGATCGTGACCACCCTTCCCGTACCGTTGTCTTGATTGAACAGCACCTGAAGTCCCTCGACCACCTCGGGATGGTCCGCCGCGAAAGCGCGCGAACCGTTGAGCCCCTGCTCCTCCCCGCTCCAATGGCCCGCAATAATGGTCCGCTTGGGATTGGGATAAGTGGCTTTGAGAATGCGCATGGCCTCGAGCATCGTGACACTGCCCGTCCCATTATCGGTCGCTCCCGAAGCGCCGTCCCACGAGTCGAAATGCGCGGAGAGCAGCACGTACTCATCAGGCCTCTCGCTGCCCGGGATCGTAGCGATCGTATTGTACACCGGCACCTCTCCCAGAAACTCCGCCGCGGCCTCCAGCTCCAAGACGGGTGACTGCTCGTTCTCCGCCAGCCGGTACACCAACCCGTAATCCTCACAGCTCAAGTCCAGTGTCGGCACGCTCTCGGTGCGGGCGGAGAAGATCCTGGTGACACCCCACCCACGGGGCCAGTTCGACGTCAAGATCCCCACAGCCCCGGCTTCTTCTAGCACCTGCGGCAGCTCGCTGCTGTTGAATCCCGTGCGTCGCATGCGCTCCGTCCACTGCATGCGGGCCGTGTCCCTCATCGCACGCATCCGCTCAAACGAGTCCTCGGTGGCGTATTCCTCCCAATTGTCGTCCGTGCGGCAGGTTGGCTGGGGAAACGACATCAACACGAACCGACCCTCCACCGCCGGCAACCACGCGGCGAACTCCGAGGAATCGGCGATGTCGGGCAGCATCATCACCCCCGCCCCCACCTTGCCGTCCGTGCCCGGACTCCAGGCGAGCATCGTTCCCTCGAGCGTGCGCACCCTGGGCTCCACCAGGTCCAGGTGCGTTACACCGCGGCGCCACCCGCGCCACGTCCCGTACTGCTCGTTGCGCGCATCGATTCCCCAGCTCCGGTACGTCGCAACCGCCCAGTCGTTGGCCGCCTTCTGGCCCGGGGAGCCCGTAAGACGGGGGCCGATGGAATCCATGAGAACCTGGGCGAGACGATAGGCGTGCGAGTTCACCATGCCCTCCTGCCACATGGCCTCGATCACCGGATCGTCCGTCGGGAACGTCTGGGCCCGGAGCACAGGCGAACCGGAAACCATGAGGACGGCAACCGCCGCCACAATCAACCTGTCACGAGACATGTCAGCATCCTCCCGATAGTCTCTGCGTCTGAGCGTCTAGTGGTTACATATTATCTCTTGTGCGCGGCGCGGAGGCCACGCGCGAATGGAGAGCCCGGCCGAGCTTTCGGCGACGGGGCACGCTCGTGTTCCTAGCAAGGAGGTATCCTGTCCGACCAAGGCAGCGCCATGCGGGTGGATCGCTGGCTCTGGGCAGCGAGGTTCTTCAAGACGAGATCCGTGGCGGCGCGGGCCGTGGACGGCGGGAAGGTGCGCGTGAACGGCGCGCGCGTGAAACGTTCCAAGCACATCGCGTGCGGCGAC
>JBHIEQ010000276.1:0-4232 GCA_046760725.1 Gemmatimonadales bacterium | reverse complement strand
TCCTTCCTGGCGCCGAATCGCGGCCTCGAAGAGGACAGCTGGTGCCAGGTTCCAGTGCACTGTCCCGGAAGGTTCGATACCCGGCGCCACCGCCTGCTGCGATTCCCTGGTGTCGCTGTATGAACGGGTAGCCATGGTGCTCTTGCTCTCGAATGGTGTCGCGCTACTGCGGCCCGCGAGGCGCAGACACTCGCCGGCTGAACGCGCGAAAGTTAACAGGATTACCGCGATCGGGCCGCCGGGATGGCCGGTCTCTTGCGTACCAAGAGCGCCCGCACGATGAACGCCGCGATGAGTGCCGCGGCGAAGAAGCAGACCACCAGCGGGCCCGTGGGGAGGTCCGAGACGTATGAGAAATAGAGGCCCAACAGGGTGGCGATCGTTCCCGTGCCCCACGCGATTGTGATCAGCGCGCTCGGCCTCGACGTGAAGAGGAATGCGATTACGGCCGGGATCACGAGGAAACTGAACACCACGAGCACTCCCGCGATCGCGACGGAGATGGTGACCATGAGGCCGAACAGCATGTAGAAGGTGAAGTCCCAAACCGGCACCGACCATCCTCTGTCTGCGGCGAGCTTCGGGTTCAGTGAGATCACGAGAAACCGTTCACGGAGGAACCAGTGGGCTCCGCCGATCGCGAGATAGACGGCGGCCGTGCGCGCGATCTCGGGCCACGTGACCCACAGGAGACTCCCCGTAAGCAGCTGCTCCACATGCTCCGATCCGCGGGGCGCCTGGGCGGCGAGCAGGATGGTTCCGGCGGAGGCCACCACGTACACGATCCCGATGATGGCCTCTTGCGGCACGTACTCGTGCTCCATGCGGCTCACGGCGAGGAGTGCGGCGGCAACGAGCGTCGCACCCAGGCCGAGAGCGTAGCCGGCCGCCGCCTCAGGAACCCCGAGGTGCGTGCTGAGCCACTCCGAAGGGCCGAGGTTGGCCGCGGCCCAGCCCATTGCCGCGACCTGTGCCAGTGCGAGATCCACGAAGATCACGCCGCGCGCGATGATGTGGATTCCCATGTATCCGTGCAATCCTATGAGAACGAGCGAGGCCACTAGGGCCGGTGCCATTAGCTCGAGCACGCTCCACTCCCGTCGATCATTTCGAGTTTGTGCCGCTTCACCTGTGGGACCTGGGCGTGCGGCCGCGGAACGCGGCTGCGAGTCTGGAGACCCAGTTGTCGATCAGCGAGAAGTAGTCGTCGATTCCTTCCTCTCCGGCCACGTGCTCCGGCACCATGATTGCGACGGCGCCCGTGCGGGAGGCGACCCGCTCCACCTGACCGTGGCTGAAGTAGTTGGCGGCAAAGAGCACGGGGATGTGCTCGCGCCTGATGAAGTCCATGACGTTGCGGACGTGTCCGGGTGTCGCGGGGATGCCCGGCTTGGGTTCCACGTACATCGCGCACTCGATGCGGAACCGGTCGCTGAAGTACGCCCAGTTCTTGTGATAGCAGACCATGCGCTGGTCGCGGAATGCGGCTCCCTCAGCCAGCCAGCCTGCGACGTAGTCCGCGAGCGGCTTGTCCCGATATCTGCGTCCCTCGGCGAATTCCCAGAACCGGCCGCTCTTGCCCAGCTCATACAGGGTCTCGACACCCAAGATGTCGACCAAGCTGTCGCCGAACAGCCTGCGCATCACGCGCTCCTCGAAGTCAGCGAGGTTGCGGCGATAAGTCGGCGCGTTTTCGGGATCCACTCGCACGAGGCCCTCTGCGATGTTGCGTGCGATTTGAATCGCGTTCACGGGATCCGTGTGGACATGGGGGTTCCCGTACACGTGCACGTCCCCGCCGGCGCGCGAAACATTCTCGGGGACCTGTAGCAGCCTGATGCCTGCGTAAGCCACCACGTGACCCGGCGCTCCCTCGACCACCTTGGGATTGTTGGCACGGTCGAGGAGAGAGGGCACCCAAAGCTCGAGGTCCAGGCCCGTCGTGATGAAGAGGTCGGCCCGGCGGATCATGGCGGCGAAGCTGGGCCGCGGGCGCACGAAATGGGGATCCTCGTCGCCCCGCGCGATGAACTCGACGTCCGCGAGATCGTCCGCCACCTCGCGTGCGATGGCCGCGTATGTGGGACGCGTGGCGACCACGTCGAGCTTGTCCTGCGCTTCCGCATTGTGGGACGTGAGGAGGGACGCGGCCAAAACCCCTGCCACAGCGTGGCTGAGTCCCAGCATCCTGAGTGATTCCATGGCTCTGACTCGATTTCGTTTAGCGAATCTGCTCGGCTCGTGGGACGACATTCAGTAGATCTCGTGCTTGTGAGGCCCGACTGCCCAGACCGCTTGAAGCAGCACCGTGTGGTTTCCAGCCAGTCCCCGACGCTTGAGATAGTTGTACTGGATGCGCAGTCTCACCCACTCGCTCTGCCACCAGCTCAGGCTCGGCGCGAGCTGAACGATGCTCGGCTGGTCCCCGAACGGCGCCAGGTAATCGGCGCGTGCGCCCGCGATCCAGCGCCGGCTGAGACGATAGTTGACCTGTCCGTATCCGCCGTGCGCGGTGAGCTTGCCGCTGGTCTCTTCCCGTTCCACGAGGTAGAGCTCGCCCTTCAGGTTCAGGTCGCGGTACAGCGCCCGCCGGGAGGGGGTCCAGCGGAGTGAGAGATCGAGCGCCAATAGTTTGGAGACGAGCGACGCCTCGTCGTTCTCACCATAGACTCCGGTGCCGCCCAGCTGGACGTAGGTGGCTCCCAGGTCCCAGAACGACTGAAACCGCGCCAGATAGCTGAGCTCACCACCGCTCCCAAACAGAGCTTCGTTGTTGCCGCGTGTGACCTCCGCGACCAACGTCTGTGTCGCCGGACCCAGCGTCACCGAAGGGAACGAAGCGGAGATCCCGGTCTGGATTAGCCCGTCCTCGCCCAGGAACGTCGCGGCGGCGAGGGGGCGTTCGACCTCGAACAGCGCGTGGGTGTGCCAGCGGTTGTACAGCCCGATCTCCTGGCGGAACTTGCCCAGCTTGAGACCGAGCCCGCCGGGCAGTCCCACCCAATACATGTAGCCTTCCTCTATCTCGAAACCCTGTCCCTCTTCTTCTCCCCCTTCTTGGGCGAGGCCCGCGATCTCGAATTCCTCTTCGCGGGTCACGAAGATCTTGGTCCTCGTGTACGGGTCCAGTGCGGCCTGGAATGAGAACTCGAACTCTCGCGGAGCGGCGCTCATGGCTCCCGGCTCCCCGGCCGCGCGGATGAAGCTGCCCACGAAGTCACCCGTCACGCTGATCTCGGGGTTGAGGATTTGCAGGTTGCGGGTGCGGCTCCCCTGCTCGGTAGGCTCCTCGCGCGGCGCCGCCTCCTCGACCGCCTCACGCGCCGCCCTTCTGAGAGCCGCCAGCTCGTCCTCGGCGGGAGAAGGTGCCGCCCGTTCCGCCAGCAGGTGCTCGATGAGTGCCTCGAGCGAGTCCAGGCGGGTTCTAAGACGGGCTAGCTCGCGCCTCAGCGAGTCGGTGTCTTGTGCGGGGACCTGTCCCTGAAGCGGCATGCCCCCTGCGAGCAGCAGTGCGATCGCCAATGTCGGAAACCGTGTGCGCATTCCACGGTACCCCTTGTTGTCATGGCTTCGTTTGTGTTGCCGACGCGCCCCTGCGTCGGAGTGAACAACCCGGGCTAGCTGGACGGTGGGCCGCGGACGGGGTGGGAGGCGACGTGAATCCTCCCGGGGGTAAGTGCCGCGGGACACTCGCCAGCGGCTAATGTCACCCCAGGAGCGATGCCGATGTGGGAGACGGGCTCGGAGGCAACGGTCGCTGCCCCCAAGGACGGGCAGGCCGCATCGTTGTGGAGTACGGGGCACCGCTCGGAGTGTGCTCCCTCCACCGCGGATGTCCCGGAGAGAACCTGTGTCTCTGCGTGGAGGACTGGAACGAGCGCCGCGGTACCCAGATACAGGTAGAGCGCGAACGAGGATGTGAGAAACCTCATTACGGACCGGTTCCGTGAACCCCGACTCATTGAATCGCGAATATAACGCCCTAGCGCCTGACGCGCTTCAGGAGAAGCTGTCCGACCTTCCAGTTCGTGATGATCCCCGCGAAGTCTTCGGCACCCGGCCCCATCGCGAAGAGGGGGACCATGGTCGCCGTGTGCGAGGTCGTGGCGTACCGGCCGACCAGCGTGCCGGCGCTGTCCAACTCGAGTGCCAGGCCTCCCGTCTCGTGATCCGCGGCGACCACGATCAGAGTCTCCGGGTGATGCTCCCTGTACTCCAGGGCCGCCGCGATA
>JBHIEQ010000275.1:0-4251 GCA_046760725.1 Gemmatimonadales bacterium | reverse complement strand
TGCCAATGCCGCTGCGCCCCACCGCGGCCTTGACCGCCCGCTGCACGACGCTCGCGTGCAGATGATGCCGCCGGCGCCGCTCACCGGTCACCCGGTCCACCTGCCGCCGCGTGGCCGGGAACACCCACTGCCACACCCACTCGCGCGCAGCGTTCGGATACTTGCGCGCCAGCGCCCCCGGCAGAGCCACATACCCCGCGCCACGCACCAAATCCTCGCGGTGCAGCCGCCGCACCGCCGACAGGTGCCGCGCCAACGGCCCCCGAACCACCTCCGGCAACACCGTGACCCGCGGCCGCCCACCCTTCGTGTCGCGTACACGAATCTCTCGCCGACCCAGATCGACATCCTTGACCCGCAACTGCAAACATTCCAACAACCGGAGACCACTGCCATACAACAACATCGCCACGAGCCGCGGCGTCCCCCGTAACTCGGCCAGCACCCGCTCGACCTCGGCCCGCGTGAGCACCACCGGCACCCGCGGCCGCGCCTTGGCCCACCGCAACTCCTCGAGCCGCCCGAGCGGCCGACCCAGCACGTGCTCGTACAAGAACAGCAATGCCGACAGCGCCTGGGTCTGGGTAGACGGCGCAACGCCACGATCCAACACGAGATGATTCAGAAACGCCGCCACCTCCCCCTCGCCCAACCCACGCGGGTGCCGCCGCCCATGAAATCGAACGAACCGCCGGATCCAGCCGACATAGGCGCGCAGCGTGCGCGGGCTAAGCCGCCGAAGACGCGCCTTATCACACACCGCCTGCAGCAGTAAGGACTTCGGTGTCACGGTCCCCCCTCACCACACCCTCGCACCAACCGTCAACCACCGCACACCCCTTTTCGTGGTCACTGCCCCTCCTGGGGAGCGAGGATGCCTCGAGGCGGTTCTTGGACGACACCCATGTGTTCAGCGTAACGGGCGAGCGAGGTGACTTGTTCACCGTCAACGCGTGGCGCGTTGACATCATCCACCAGAGAGAGGGAGCGTCGCCCCTAATCCGGCTGGCCGAGGACTCTCGTTGGTTGTCTGATGCTGCGCGTGAGGCCGTCGCCCGATAGCCCCGCGCCCACCTGCCCGTCGAAGTTGAGCCCCCAGCAGTAGAGCACGTCGTCGGTGGAGAGGCCGCACGTGTGCGCCTCGCCCGCGCTGATGGTCCGGAACCTGAGCGAGGTCGCGACTGCCAGCGGTACGGTGCTCACGTCCGGCTGCGCCGATCCCAGCTGTCCGTTCAGGTTCGCGCCCCAACAATAGGCGGCGCCTTGCGCGTCCAGCGCGCAGGTGTGCGCGCCTCCGGTTGCAAGGGTTGTGAAACGCAGTCCCCCTGTCACCGGAACCGGAGCCGAAGCACGCGTGGTGCTCCCGTCGCCAAGCTGACCGCGTGAGTTGAGACCCCAGCAGTAAGCTTCACCGTCCATGGTCAAGCCGCAGGTGTGGAGCGGCGACGAGCTGATGGACTCGAACTTGAGCCCGCCCGTGACGGGCGTGGGGTTGGTGGCGCTCGTGTCCGTGCCGTGGCCGAGCTGGCCCGCGATGTTGCCGCCCCAGCAGAGCGCGTCACCCTCGGTGGTGATGCCGCACGTGTGAACCCGCCCGGCGCTAACCGCCGTGAATCGCAGGCCGGGTGCCACCTCACGCGGCGCGGTGCTGCACTCCACCTGGGCCGAGGAGCAGAACTCGGTGGAACCCCCGGGTCCCAGCTGTCCGAAGTCGTTGTTGCCCCAGCAGTAGATCCGCTGGTCGTCCGAGAGCGCGCAGGTGTGCGAGTCCCCCAGGCTGAACGCGGTCCAAGAGACACCGCCCAGCACCGAGGCGGGCGCCGCGTGCCTGAGTCCGTCGCTCGTGCCGGCGCCCAGCTGGCCGGCCCAGTTCGCACCCCAGCAGAACGCCGCGCCGCCCGCGAGCAGAGCGCACGAGTGGAACCCGCCCGCGTACGCGGTCGCGGCGCCCGAGCCCGCCCCCTCCGCCAGCACCGGGAACGTGCTCGAGAACGCCAGCTCGCTGCCCAGCCTCCCCCACGAGTTCGATCCCCAGCAGGCGGTGTAGCCCTGGTCGGTCACCGCGCACGTGTGCGCGAGGCCCGCGCTCACCGTAACGAACCGTGCCGTCACCTCGGTCGGGATGGCGGCGCTCCGCCCGCCGCTCTCCGCGGTGATCGACGTCTTGCCGACGCCGACGGCCCTGGCGACGCCGTCGGGTGACACCAGGACGACTTGTGGGTTGTTGCTGCTCCAGTGCATCTCGGCGTCCGCTACGGTGTCGCCCGCGGCGTCGAGGGCGTGGGCCTCGAGCTGCAACGTGCTTCCCAGGAAGAGCCGCGCCGTGTCCAGGCTGAACGCTACCGCGGCCACGGTGTCGAGGCTGGAGGAGAGCTCGCCGCAGCCGGCGAGCGCGGGTAGCGCGACGAGCACGTGCCAGGCGCGCGCGAGCCGCGTCATCGTTCCGGTATCTGGACCAGAGTGGGCTCGCTGCGCCGCGCGCCGACTCCGCCGTTTCCGATCTGCAGTCGCAGGTTGTCTCCCCAGCAGTAGGTGGAGCCGTCGGTGGTGACCCCGCACGTGTGCCTCGCGCCTCCCTCGAGGTTCGCGAAGACGAGCCCTCCGGCCACGGGTTGCGGGGAGACGCGGTCCACCGGCTGGCCGATGCCCAGTTGTCCGAAGCTGTTGCGGCCCCAGCAGAAGGCGTCGCCGTCTTCGGTGAGCGCGCAGGAATGGAGGTCGCCCGTCGCGATCTTGGTCAAGCGAGTGTCGATGGCGACCCGCACCGGTTGTGCCGAGCAGGCCCCGCAGGCCGGAGGCGGATCGATCTCCGGCAGCGGCCCTCCCAGCTGACCCCGGTTGTTGGATCCCCAGCAGTAGGCTTCGCCGGTCCTGGTGACGCCGCAGGTGTGGACGAGGCCGGCGCTCACCTGGATGAACTTGTGGCCCGCTACCAGAACGGGCCGGGGCGCGGTCGCGTAGGCGCCGTTGCCGAGCTGTCCCGACGTGTTGAGGCCCCAGCAGTAGGCCGCGTTGTCGGCGGTGATCGCGCACGTATGCAGCGGACCCACGCTCAAAGACTCGAATCTGAGGCCGCCCTCCACGGCGACAGGTTGGCTCGACCCGGTCAGGGTTCGCACGCCGAGCTGGCCGTTGGCGTTGCTGCCCCAGCAGTAGGCGGCGCCTTCCAGCGTGATGCCGCAGGTGTGTTGCATGCCCGCCCCGATGCTCTTGAAGCGGAAGCCCGGCCACGCTTCGGCGGGGAACGCCTGCATGGCCACGGGTAGTCCCAGGGCCCCGCTCAGGTTGCCGCCCCAGCAGAAGGCCTTGCCCTCCTCGTCGAGTGCGCACGAGTGGAGCGCGCCGGCGGTGATCGAGCGGAACGGCGGGCCGCCCTCCACCCGCGCGGGCGTGCTGCGGTTGGCGAGCGATGCGTCGCCGATCTGTCCCGCTCTGTTGTTGCCCCAGCAGAAAGCGTCGCCCGTCTCGGTGAGGCGGCACGAGTGGAAGTCGCCGGCCGCGATGGCGCGCTCGGCGGCGGCTCCCGGCCCGGTGGGGGCGGTGACCGACTCGCAGGCCGCGAGCGCGGCCGCGAGGGCGGCTGCCACCGCCGGTACGATTCGAGGCTTCATTCGTCGCTCACGGGGGCGAGGGGGCGATGCACTCGGGCCCTTCGTTGCGCGGGTCGTTCACGTAGCGGCTCACCGGATAGGCGGACATGCGCTCGGCCGGGTAGGGCCGGAGGACGCCGCTCAACTCGTGCGTGTCGCTCTGGGCGGGGTCGAGCCACAGGTCGTAGTGGTCGGGCTCGAGGATCACGGGCATGCGGTTGTGGATCGGCCGCACGAGGTCGTTTGGCTGGGTGGTGAGGATCGTGAACGTCTCGACGGGTCCCGTCTCGGGGCCGCGCCAGCGCTCCCACAGTGCGGCGAAGGCGAAGATCTCGCCGTCGTCCACTCTCAGGAACTGGGGCACTTTTCCGTGCGGCGTCTTTTGCCACTCGTAAAACCCGTCGGCCGGCACCAGGCAGCGTCTGTGTTGGAACGGTTCTTTGAACGCCGGTTTGTGGGGCAGGGTTTCCGATCTCGCGTTGATCATGCGGTTGCCGATCGCGGGGTCTTTGGCCCAGTGGGGGATCAGTCCCCAGCGCATGATTACAACACGGCGGGAGCCGTCCGGTTCCTCGCGGACGACGGGGACCTCCTGTGTGGGCGCCACGTTGTATCTGGGTTCCAGGCGCGGGACCTCGAGGAGCTTGAAGACCTCGCGGTC
>JBHIEQ010000274.1:0-4273 GCA_046760725.1 Gemmatimonadales bacterium | reverse complement strand
CACTCGGAGCGCAAACGTGACTGGTCTTCCCTGCTGCCCACGGTGGCCCACGACGACCTGAGCGCGGACTTCTCGCCCGCGGTGGTCGAGGCAATTCTGTCCGGGGCCCACCAGACGCTCAAGACCGGTGACGTGGTGCTGAGCTTCGTTCCAATGCTACCCCCTCACTCGTCATTCAGCACACTCTCACTTTACCGGGCAATACCGGCGTCCACCCTGGAGCAGCCGGTCGGCTACTTCCGCCGCTGGGTGTTTTTCACCGGTGTGGCACTGATCGGTGTGGTCCTGCTGCTCGCGGTGGTGGCGGCCAAACAGTTCACGGAGCCGATTCTGCGGCTGAGGGATGGCATGGCCCGCCTGATTGATGGAACCGGGCCCACTGCGTTGGATATCGCCACCAACGACGAGTTGGAGGACCTGGCGAGGGATTTCACCCGGACGGCCGCGACACTGTCCGAGTACCGCAGCCGGCTCGAGGAAGCTCTCTCGGACAAGACGCGCGCCCTGCATCGGACGAGCGCCGAGTTATCCGACGTGCTCGCGCACTCGGCTGACGCCATTATGGCGCTCGATCCCGAGGGCCGCGTGCGGATCTGGAACCGTGGTGCCGAGCAGTTGTTCGGTTACTCGGCGGACGAGGCGGTGGGAATGGATGCCGACTCGCTCCTGCTTCCCCCGACCGGTGACGGCCACGACGATCGGGCGTTCATCAGACGCGAACTCGAGATGCGGGGCGCCGTGGTGAACTTGCGAACGCGCCGCCGCAGGAGAGATGGCACAATCATCCCTGTGAGTCTCACCGCTACTGTCATGCGTGACGAATCAGGAGACATATTGGGCACCTCGCTTATCGCACGGAGCGCCGAAGGCCAGGAGCGCTTGGAAGAGCAGATGCGTCGCTCCGAGCGTCTCGCTGCTGCGAGCGTCATGGCCGCGGGACTCGCGCACGAGCTGAACAACCCCCTGGCGATCATCGGAAACAGGTTGGAGTGCATGGAGCAGGATGTGGCCGAGAACGGCGGCGACCAGCTGCTGCGGCAAGATCTCCGCGTTCTCAGGGAACACACCGACCGATTGAGATCCCTGACTCGGGATCTGTTGCGGTTCGCCCGTGATGAGGACGAGCGGGCGTCAGAAGTGAACCTGAACGAGATCGTTCGCCGAGCGACAGGCTTGCTGGAACAGAGCCTCACTAGAGCGGGAATCCGGCTCGAGCTTCGGCTGGACGACCGAATACCCGCAGTGGCCGCGCACGAGAAGGCGATCGAGACGTCGTACGTGAATCTACTATTGAACGCGGCCGACGCGATGCCGTCAGGGGGCGCCGTTACCGTCTCCACTCGGCTCTCAGTGGACGGCGAGGCCGTTCAGCTCGCCGTGAGCGACACGGGGCCGGGGGTGCCACACGAGCTGCGCGAACGGATCTTTCAACCCTTCTACACAACGAAGGGCGCGGGAACCGGTACCGGACTAGGACTCGCGGTGTGTCGAGCCGTGGCCGAGCGTCATGCGGGAGAGATAGTCGTTGAGGACGCGGAGGGCGGTGGCAGCCGTTTCGTTCTGTCGCTTCCCTTGAGATCCCCGGTGCGGCTCTCATGAAAGGTCGCGTATTGATTGTCGACGACGAGCGCGACATGCTCGACAACTGTGACCGGGCACTGTCCCGTGCCGGCTACGAATGTCGAACGCTCAGCGACCCCGGGCGATTCGACGACGTTTTCCGGCAAACGGAGCCCGACGTGCTGATACTCGACATCCGAATGCCGGAGATCGACGGAATGAAACTCCTGACGATGGCGCTCGCCGACGATCCGGCGATCCCCGTCGTCATGATCACGGGCCACGCGACGGTGGCGTCCGCAGTCAACGCCATCCGCGAAGGCGCCTTCGATTACCTGGCCAAGCCGTTCACCAACGAGCAGCTGGCCGTGGCAGTAGATCGAGCGGCGCGCCATCGCCGCCTCACACTGGAGAATCGCGCGCTGCGCGAAAACATCGCTGCATTTCAGGGGGTCGTGGGCACGAGTGAGCCCATGCGGCGGTTGCTAGACCAGGCGCGCAAGGTAGCCCCGACTGATGTGAGCGTGCTGATCCTAGGAGAAAGCGGTACAGGCAAGGAGCTCATTGCTCGCAACCTGCACGTTCACAGCCTCCGCAAAGACGGACCCTTCATCCCGGTGGACTGCGCAGCACTTCCCGAGACATTGCTGGAGAGCGAGCTCTTCGGGCACGAGCGGGGCGCCTTCACCGGTGCCGTCTCGAGCAAGGTGGGCCTGCTAGTCGAGGCAAATGGGGGAACCCTGTTCCTTGACGAGGTGACGGAGCTGAGCCCCGGTCTCCAATCCAAGTTGCTGCGGGTACTGGAGGAGCGGCAGGTCCGCCCCGTGGGAAGCACCCGGTTGATCGACGTCGATATCCGCGTCGTTGCTGCCACGAACACGGATGTGGACGCGGCCGTCGCGAGCGGAAGAATCCGGGAGGACCTGTACTACAGATTGGACGTCGTGCGTTTCCACGTTCCCCCGCTCAGAGAGCGTCGCAGCGACGTACCGCTCCTGCTACAGACATTCCTGCAACAAGTGGCCACGGCCATGAACCGGCAGCCACCGCGCGTATCGCCGGACGCGTGGGATGTGCTGCTGAACCATGATTGGCCCGGAAACGTCCGCGAGCTCCGGAATGTGGCGCAGCGCCTCCTCGTCATGAACGAGGACGGCTGGGTCAAGATCGCAGATCTCCCCGAAGCGATGCGCGCCCCCGCGACGCCGCGACCGCGAGGATCCTCGAAAGCACTGCCCTATGCGGAAGCGAGCGCGGCGGCCTTGCGCTCGTTCCGGGCCGATTACGTTCGCAGCTTGCTCGCAGAGCACAATGGAAACGTATCGCAGGCCGCCCGTGCGGCCGGAGTCAGTCGCCGCACCGTACACCGCTGGATCGCGGAGCTGAACGGGCCAACGTCAAGATCCGACGAAACTTCCGGCCGATGATCCAGCTCGCACTCGCGGCCATCGTGAGCGGGAGCCTGATGCAGTCGGTCGTGGAGGGAAGGCTCCTGGCCACCAACCTGCGGGTGCGTGGGGCCGTCGTCTATCTCGTGAGCCAGCACGGCGACCAGACTCGCATGGCTTCGGACACCGTCGTGCTCGACCAGCGCGGTCTGCGGTTCGTGCCGCAAGTCATGGCCGTAGAAGTCGGCACAACCGTGGCGTTCCACAACAGCGATCCCGTACAGCACAACGTCTTCAGTCCGCCGGGCGTGAGCACGGGCTTCGACCTCGGCATGTACCCCGACACTGAGGTGCGATACCACACGTTCGAGCGCGTCGGGGCCCACACGATTCTGTGCAATGTCCACCCGGAAATGGAAGCCTTCGTAGTCGTCGTACCGACTCCCCACGCGGCGGTCGTTGATTCCGCCGGACTGTTCCGCATCGACCACGTGCCGCCGGGACAGTACGTGCTGCACGTGTGGCACAGCTCAGGCCGAACGATGGAGATGCCGCTGATCATCGGCCCTGAACCGACGAAACTCCGACTCCGACTTCCCAGGAGATAGGACGTTGCAGCGCCCCTTCGAAGGCCGCGCCACCGGGCGGTGGAACCGCGGATCCGGCGCACGCCGAATGTCCCCACTCTTCATTGCCCTGCTCCTTGCGGCCGCGCCAGGATATGGACTCCCCACCGCGGGCGGGCCCATTCCAGCGTTCTCCCGGAAGTATCGCACCAGCTGCTCTACGTGCCACACAGCCGCACCGAAGCTGAACGTCATGGGAGAAGCATTCCGCCTCAACGGGTACCGCTTCCCCGAAAATGACGCTTTCCTCCGCAAAGAAGATCCCGTCCCACTCGGCGCCGACCCCTGGAAAGAACTCTGGCCCGCTGCCATCTGGCCGGGAGAGATTCCCGGCACCGCACCGCTGGCCCTGGCAATCCTGAACGACGCGCTGCTGTCGCGGGAAGCCGGTAGCCACACGGATCTGAGATACAGCTTTCCGCACGAAGTGCACTTGCTCGCGAGCGGCACGCTCGGAGAAACGATCTCCGCCTTTCTCGAGTCGGAATGGAGTCCCGACGAAGGCATCGTCGTAGAACAGGCCAAAGTCGAGTTCCAAGACCTTCTCTCCTCCCTCCTTGCCCGCGCTCTCAACGTGTGGGTCGGTCTTCAGAATCTGTATCTGTTCACCTTCGCGGATCCGGCTGTCGATCGAGCCGCCCGCGAGACGTTCCGGTGGCAACGGTTCCGCGTGTCGGACATTGAGCTCACGAACGCGAC
>JBHIEQ010000273.1:0-4275 GCA_046760725.1 Gemmatimonadales bacterium | reverse complement strand
TGCGGTGGCCGGGCGGTGGAAGCTCGCCTGCGAGACGCGTGATGCGCGCCAGCTCGCTTTCCAGCTCGGCGTAATCCGGCACCGCGGCGGCTGAGCCCAAGGCGAATCCCAGCTCGAGCTGCGACGCGTCGATTCCGCGGAACAGCCTGCGTGCCGTGTGTCTCGACAGAGCTTCACCGCGGTGTCCCGCGTCGATCGCCCGGACTAGGTATGTCTCGTGGGCGCGCAGAGTCTCGCGGCAAGCCTCCACCGATGAGGCGAGCCTGCCGAGCAGATGCATGCGGAGCAGCTCTCGCGCTGTACGGTCTCCCACGCTGGGGAACTGGAGAGCCTCGATCCGCGGGACCAGGGAGCGGATGACGTCAACGCTCGCGGGTCCCTCCCGTACCACTGGCCGGTCGGCTGGAGCAGGCAGGCGCAGCGAAGGGTCGCTCACGGTCCGGTGCGTGCGAGCGATGACGAGTGGCGCGGTAGCCCGTGCCAGAAGAGATGCCGCGCCGCGGCCTCTCGCTCGGTCGAGCGACGGCAGACCGAGAAACGCCAGCGCATGGTCTGCAAGGGTGAGCCGCAGGATGCTGACAAGGTCCTGCGGCCGGTTCACGACCGGGGTCGCGGTAATGAGCAGTACGTGGCATCGCCCGGTCGAGCGGGCGAGCCGATCGTAACGGCGGGTCGCAGGGTTCCTGAAGCGGTGAGCTTCATCGACGATGATGAGATCGCTCGGAGGAACCCTGCCCGAGCGACTCAGCGCTTCGTGCGAGACCAAATCAATCGGGAAGCGCAGGGCCGCGGCAGTCCGTCGCCACTGCGGGAGTATCGCGGCGGGAACGACAGCGGTGACGCGCCGATAGCGTTCGGCCACGGCAAGAGCGACGTAAGACTTGCCCAGACCCACGGCGTCAGCCAACAGCGCACAGCGGAATACTCCTAGTGAGCCGGCAGCTCGGCGTGCTGCATCCATTTGGTGGGGAAGGAGCCAGCCGGGAGGCGTCCAGCTCTCGGCGCTCGGGCCGCGCAAAGCGAGACGGATGAGCCGCAGCACACCGGCCGGGTCCGCTGGGCGCCCCGGCTCGATCTTCCAGCGAATCGGTTCCCGGACTGTGCGGAGCTCACTCGAGGTGATCGCCGGCCAGCGCTCGGAGCGTGTCGCGCGTTGCAGCGTCGAGCCCCAGCGAGTCGGCGACCGCTTCGTCGATGTCGCGGTCGGACACATCGGCCCTCTGGTGCGCCAGGAGACTCAGCTCGGCGAGCTGCTCCCGCGCCGTGGAGGTTTCTGGGACGGGCAGGCGGCCGGCGAGGCGTGCGTTGATGCGCCGATAACCGCCCTGCGCCTCGTCGGCCATGACCGCGGCCACCGCGGTTGCCCACGTTGAGTTCAACACGGCCGTGACGGCGAGAGCCGCCGCGCGATCTCGCACCGACAGCACGTAGCACGTGTTCAAGGGGATCGCGGCCGCCCAGGCAGTCTCCTCGAGCGCCACCGCCTGCGGAATGCGAGCGATGTCTCGCCATACGACACGGTAGGGCTCGAGCGCGTTTTTCGTGCGGAACAGCGTCCACGGAGGGCCCCTTCGGTAGTCCGCGCGCCGCCGGAGGCGTGCCGAGTGACCGTCGAAGTACCGGCTTGCGAGCTCAGGCAGGGCGGGCAGGGGTCTGCCCGCTCGGTCGTAGGCGAACAGAATGACGGTACGCGGTGCGGCGCCGAATGGACGTACGTCGCGGCCGCGTAGTGCGGGACGCAGAAGTTCGGTCTCGAGCCAGGCTTCCGTTGCCGGGAAGCGTACGAGCGTGATGCCCCGGTTCGTGCACTTCACGGTACCGACGAAGATCCGGTCGGCCCCGGTCTTGACGCCGAGTGAAGGAGCAGCCGTTTCATCGATGGGCGGACCACTCTCCAGCATTCGCCGAACGGCCCGCTGTACAGGATCGGGAATCAGAATCCAGGGTCCCGGGCTGCTCAGCGAGTCCTGCCGGATGTCGCCGTCGCCGTCGAATCTGAGAGCCACCCTGTGGTCTCTAGTGGGCGACGTCTTTTGGACGACCAGCGCGAGTGGATACGTAGTCGCACGGAACTTCTGCGCTTCGCTTCGCGGGACACGATGCAGGTAGGCGATCGTCGACTCCCGCACCAGCTGTCGGCGCGCCGTCTCCGCGTACCCGGCGGAGACGATCTTGCTGGGAACGAGCATCCCGACGGCGCCGCCGGGAGCGGCCAGCTCGAGTCCCCGTTCCAGGAACGCGACGGCAAGGTCGGGCAGGTGACGATATCCCGACGTGCCTCCGGCTTGCCACCAGCGGAACCGCTCCTTGAGCGTGGCTCGCCGAGTGTCAGAGAGCCGCTCGGACCGCACCCAGGGAGGGTTGCCGACCACGATGTCGAAGCCGCCAGCTGCCATCACTTCGGGTGCGTGCACCTCGAACGAAAAGAAAGGCACGGCCCCGTCCTCCAGGGCCCGCAGGGCGCGCACGAGTTCCTTGCGCTGGCGCTGTAGCAGGCGGTGGCTGCGTTGTTGCTCCGCAGTGAGCCCGATGCGCTCGCCGAAGAGGTCGCGGCTGCGCCGAGTGGCGCTGAGCTCCCTCACGGCGTAGTCGGCGTATGTGAGCGCATGCTCCAGGGCGGGCCGTGCAAGACGGCGCTCCGCTGACTGTAGCGCTTCGAGCGCCGTTGTACGCGCCTTGCCGCGCGCCTCGAATACCCTTTGCCGTTGTTCATCTACTCGCGCGGCGGCGCGACGCAGGCTGGATGGAATGGCCGACGCATGAATGCTCTGCACCGCTCCGATGGGATCCAGCAAGGCATCGCCCTGTCGCACGATGCCGTTCAGGTTGGGGAGCGGTGCCACCCGCTCGATGGTCGTCGTCGGGTCGTCCGCCACTAGCGCGAGCCATAGCCGCAGCTCCGCGAGCCGTACCGCGAGGGGATTGACATCCACCCCGAAGAGACTGTCACGCAATACGGTGCGGCGTATGCGACAGCGCGCCCCGGGGTCGAGGGGTCGTTCCAGCGCGTACCGGATCTCGGTGAGCCGCTCCATGGCTCCGAGCAAGAAAGCTCCCGACCCCGCAGCCGGATCGAGGATGCGCAGCTTCTTCACGGCACGGAGCGCGCGTTCTGCCGTCCTCTTCGGGAGCGGCTGTAGCGTCGCGGTCGCCTTGGCGGTCGCTCGGTCGAGCCCTCCGCGTCCCACCAGCGCGCATTCGATCGTCGCGTCGAGGACGTTCCGCACCGTCATTTCGGGAGTGTAGAACGTGCCCGTGTCGTGCCGTTCGTCGGTGTCCATCAGTCGCTCGAACACACGGCCCAGCATGTCGGGTGCCACCGCATCCGCCTCGTGCGCCTCGCGCACGGAGAAGCGGAACCGCTCGAACACGCCGTCGAATGCGTCGCGCCAGAGCTCGTTGGAAAAGTGCTGGCTTCGCAGGCGGCGCTCGACGCCGTGCGGCTCGAACAGCCCGCCGTTGAGGTAGGGGATCTCATCGCGGCGCCAGTGCCGCGAGCGGCGGCTGGCGGGGGTGTTCAGCGTGCCGAAGAACAGTGGGTGGAGGGCCGATCGATCGAAGCTCCTTCCCGAGGCGAGGGCGTCGTCCAGCAAGCTCCTCAGGAAATTTGGGCGGCCGTCGAGCCATCCCTTGGCCTGCACGAAGTAGAGGAACAGAACCCGGGTGAGCTGAAGTAACGCGAACAGCCGGCGATCCTGAATCGCGTGCCCTTTCGGCAATGATTCCGCCATGCGTTCGAG
Source organism: Gemmatimonadales bacterium (assembly GCA_046760725.1). Classification (GTDB taxonomy): domain Bacteria; phylum Gemmatimonadota; class Gemmatimonadetes; order Gemmatimonadales; family GWC2-71-9; genus JBHIEQ01. The sequence goes on along the minus strand of JBHIEQ010000273.1, from coordinate 535 downwards.
CGCGGCACGAAATGCCGTGAAGAAGCGCTCGCCGATGTGTTCCGTGCTGAGCAGCTCCCCCACGCGAACCGAGAGAGCGAGCGCGTTTTGCGCTCCATCGGGCCCGAGCCGCTCGAGCAGCTGAAGGCTCTGGGCGCTCGGAGCCGCTCTGGAGACGGGAAGAATCCGGCTGGGCGAGGAACCCTCGACGTTCGGAGCCGCGAGAACGAGCTCGTCAGGGCCCAGCGCAACGGCCAGCGCCCGCTCTCCGGCGGACGCCAGTTTGCGCGCGACGGAGCGAACCGCCTCCCTCGGTTCGGCGGAGCCCACGGCCACCACCTTGAACGCCCGCCAGCGCGCGACGAGCCACAGGCTGTCGTCATAGGGTCGATCGACGCGCTCGTAGCCCAACGCTGCGAATAGCCCGGATGCATCACGGACGGAATCCAGGCTCGCGAGAATGTCGGATAGCATGGTCCGGCTTTCGGTTTCGCCGGACCACGGTAGGGCTCTTCGCGGAGGGCTACTGCGTCAGAAGCGCGCAGGAGCGGACCAA
>JBHIEQ010000272.1:0-4275 GCA_046760725.1 Gemmatimonadales bacterium | reverse complement strand
ACTCACCCCCGCTACCAAGCCTTCTCATCGCACCTCATCGCCTCTCGTCGCCTCTGACCGCCCCCCAACCACCTCCAGCGCCCACCAATCACCTCTCATCTCCCCTCATCACCCAGCATCGCCTTTCTCATCGCCCCCATCGCCCCCTCACACCAGCGCCGGCGGCTCGAGCCTCGCGAGCACCGGCGGATCGTACGCCGCGGGCTCGGCCAGCCGGCGCCACAGCTCGGGGAGAGCCGCCAATACGTCCGCCGGCCGGGTGGACCTCACGGTGAACTCCCTGGACGCCAGCTCGGCCCCCCGCCCCAACACGACGGCACCCAGCACCGCCGCGTCCCCCGGCCTGAGGTCCCGCGCCAGAAACGTCCCGATGAACCCGGCCAGGAGATCGCCGCTACCGCCCGTCGCAAGAGCAGGATTCCCCGCCACCACCACCCGCAAAGGCCCCGCGCCATCGCCCACCAGCGTCGGCACACCCTTGAGCAGGAGCGCGTACGACGTCCCGCCGAGCCCAGCGAGGTTCACCGAGGCTGGCCCAGTTTGGCCCAGAGCGGCCGAGGCTGCGCCGAAGCGGTCCCCGCCGACCCGTTCGCCCAGCTCGGGAAACATCGCCGCGAACTCGCCGGGATGGGGCGTGAACACCCGAGGGGCGCGGCCCGCCGTGAGGTTCTCGAGCCCCGCGTGCAGCGCGTCTGCGTCTATGATCACGGGAACCTCCGCCCGCTCCAGCACCCGCCGCACAAACTCCGCGCGATCCTGTCCCCGGCCCAGGCCCGGGCCAAGAACGATCGCGTCGGCCCACTCGATAGCAGACTCCAGCTCGGGCTCTATGTCCGGGCCCAGGGCGGTGGATGCCGTGAGCGCATCGGGAAGATGCGCCTGCGCGGCACGCACGGTGCCCTCGGTAGTCGCCAGCCGCACGAGCCCGGCACCCGCCGCGAGCGCCGCCGAGGCTGCGTGGAGCGCCGCCCCTGACATCCCCTCCGCACCGCCCACCACCACCACCCTGCCCCGCCTCCCCTTGTGCATGTCGGCTTCGAACCCAGGCAGGAGTCGGCCAGCCTCGCGGTCGGTCACCAGCACGGGCCAATCGGGATCGGCTGCGGGGAACCCGATGTCGCACACCACGACCGTGCCGCACCAGTCGCGTGCGAGAAGGTGCCCCCGCCTCAATCCACCGAACGTGACGGTGAGCGTCGCGCGGACCGGACCGAACGCCTCGCCGCTCGAGAGATCCAGGCCCGTAGGACCGTCCACCGCGACCACCGGTCCCCTGTGACGTGCCACGCGCTCAGCGAGTTCGGCGATCGGTCCCTTGGGCGGACCTTGCGCACCCGTGCCGAGCAGGGCGTCGATCACGACACCGGGAGCGTCGCCCGCGGCTTCGGTCCAGGGTTCGACGCCCTGGGCCAGCGCGAGCGCCCGGTTCGCGTCGCAGTCGGCCGACCGCTCGTGCTGTACCTCGAGTGCCCAAACCGGCACGCCAAGGGCCGCGAGAGCGCGTCCCGTCACCCAGCCGTCCCCGCCGTTGTTGCCGTGCCCCGTGACCACCAGCACTCCTTCGCGCAGGCGGTCGGGGTACGCGCGCGCCAGCACGTGGGCCACGGCCCGGCCCGCAGACTCCATTAGCACACGGCTGGGAATCGCGTCGCGGGTGCGCGCGCGCGCGTCCCACTCGGCCGATTGTGCGGCGTCCAGGACGGGTATCCTCATGCGCTGCGGGTCCGTGGTGGGGCGACGGACGCCAAAGGAGGGCGACTGAGGGCGATGGAGGACGGTGGGGGGCGATGGTAGGTGCTGGCATCGCCCCTCATCGCCTCACGTCGTCTCACATCGCCTCACACTGAGAGCTGAAAGCCTACTTGAAGCTCTGTCCGATCGCCCGACCAAGCGAGATCTCGCCGTTGTCGATTCGGAGGTTGAACCCGCAATCGGGGTTCGTGCACGCCCAAGCCTTGTACCGGATCGGTGCTCCGTCACGTCCGTAATCTGACAGCGGGACCAGCACTCCCTTAGCGCACTTCTGGCAGGCGGGCCATTGCAGCTCCTCCATACAGCTCCTCCCTTCCCCTGAACGGTGCTACTATGCGATGTTTCGCCGGTATTCCTAACCGGTTTCCCCCGCCCGGATGACACCTACCCACTGGTAGTCACCCTCGAACTCCGTGGCGAAGTCGAACACCGCGTTGAAATCCTCGATCCGGTCGTTCGGATGGCGGATCAAGAGCCCAACCTCGATCAGCACGAACACGATACGGCCGATGTCCGCAGTACTCTCGACGCCCCAGTGAGACAGCACCGTCCGGGCCGTCAACCCGAACTGTTCCAGCGCGAAATCGCGACAACCGAACGCCAGCTCCTCCGCCCCGATATGCCCCCGGACCTTCCGCTTGCGCTGGCAATACTCGAGCGTCATGAGCACGAACACGTATGCCTGCTCATGGTACCGCCCGTCTATGGAGCGGATACGTTGCACGACTTCGTCGGCTAGCTGAAGGCCAAGCATGACTCTAAGGTGATGCGGCCAGCCGGACCGAGCAAGGGCGGTACCTCATGCGGACGCCGTGCTGGGGCTCACGTAGAACGGATGCGCCTGGGCCAGCTCGCGCACCTCGCTTCGCACTGCCTCGACCTGCGACTCGTCGGTGGCCTTGAGCGCCGCATCGATGAACCCGGCGATGCGGTGCATGTCGGCCTCCGCCATGCCGCGCGTCGTCAGGGCCGCCGTGCCCAGCCGGATGCCGCTGGTCACGAACGGCGACCGTTTCTCCCCCGGCACCGTGTTCTTGTTCACGTGAATCCCGGCTCTGTCGAGGCGTTCCTCCGCATCGCGGCCGGTCAGCTCGTGATCTCTGAGGTCCATCAGCAGGAGGTGCGTGTCCGTCCCTCCCGACACCAAGCTGTAACCGCGCTCCATGAGCTCCTCGCCGAGCGCCACGGCGTTGCTGACCACTTGCCGCGCATACTCTTTGAACTCTCCTCGCGACGCCTCGGCGAACCCTACCGCCTTGGCCGCGATCACGTGCTCCAGCGGACCGCCCTGGGTGCCCGGGAAGACCTGCTTGTCCACTGCCCGTGCCAGTGCCTCCCGGCACAGGATGAACCCGCCGCGCGGCCCGCGCAGCGTCTTGTGCGTCGTACTGGTCACTATGTCGGCGTGCGGCACGGGCGATGGATAGGCACCGCCCGCCACCAGGCCCGCAAAATGTGCCATATCGACCAGGAGCACCGCCTCCACCTCGCGCGCGACCTCCTGGAAGGCTGCGAAGTCGATAATCCTGGGATAGGCGCTCGCGCCCGCAATGATCAGGCGAGGCCGTTCGCGCCGCGCCACATCCCGCACGTGATCGATGTCGATGAGCCCCGTCTTCTCATCCACCCCGTACTGCACCGCCCTGAATAGCCTCCCGCTGAAGTTCACATGGGATCCGTGGGTCAGGTGGCCGCCGTGTGAGAGCGTCATCCCCATCAGCGTCTCACCCGGATCGAGCACCGCCAGGTACGCCGCCATGTTCGCTTGGGCGCCGGAATGGGGCTGCACATTGGCATGATCTGCGCCGAACAGCTCGCGCGCACGATCGATCGCCAACTGCTCCACTTCGTCCACCACCTCGCAACCGCCGTAGTAACGCCGGCCCGGATAACCCTCCGCATACTTATTGGTCAGCTCGGAGCCAAGAGCCTCCAGCACCGCGCGCGACGTAAAGTTCTCGCTCGCGATCAGCTCAAGGCCGCCCTCCTGCCGCTCCACCTCGCGGCGGATCAGCCTGTGTATCTCCGGATCCGCTATCGCTAGACGTTCACTCACTGCGTCAATCCTGTCTCGCGCCCGATCGACTAGGCTGGCTGCACCTTCCGCTCGGCGGCCTCCGCGATGCGCTGGCGTGCCAGGCGGTCGGCGGCGACGTAGCTCGGGATCTTCTCCTCCTCGGCGATCTGGAGCACTCCCAGAATCGTATCGTAGATCTCCGCCGTCTTGGCGTGCGAACGCTCCAGACTCCATCCCTCGATTTCGGCGTTCACATTGATCAACCCGCCCGCGTTAATCGCGTAGTCGGGCGCGTATACAATGCCGCGGCGGTGCAGCTCGTCCCCGTGACGCTCCTCGGCGAGCTGATTGTTCGCGGCGCCGGCGACTATGGCGACCTGGAGCCTCGGGATCGTCTCGTCATTGATGACGGCGCCGAGCGCGCACGGAGCGAATACGTCCGCCTGGACACCATAGATCTCGTCGGGTTCCACAGACGTGGCACCGAACTCGTCCCCCACGCGCGC
>JBHIEQ010000271.1:0-4328 GCA_046760725.1 Gemmatimonadales bacterium | reverse complement strand
CACTGCTGGTACTGGCCAGCGGGGCCTTGACTCCGGCGATGAGAGCGGCGTGGTACTGCGTCGCACCTCTGAACCGCTGGAAGAACCGCCATTTCCCCCTGAGAAGCGCGTCACCCACCCCCGTCGCGTCCCGATTCACCTGGCTCACACCGGGGGCGAGCGTACGCTCCGACTTCCGCTGAGCGAGCGGAAGTGCGAGTGCCACGGTCAGATCCTCCGTCACTCCGTAGAGCAGCTCTGCGTGAAGCGCCCGATCCATGGCTTCGATTGATCCGGTGGCGCGCGTCACTTCACCTTCGAGGCCGATGCCCACTCCCCCCCGCCAGATCGTCTGGGGCCCGAGCCCGAAGATCGGATTGTGGCGAAGTGGCGGAGCTTCTCCACTGCGGCCGCCCTTGGGTCCACGAGCGAACGATGGCGTCTGCGCTGCGGTCGCTGCCGCTCCAAGCGCGGCACCGAGTGTCACCAGCGCCGCGAGTTGCAGGCCAGGCCGCAACGTCACCGGCGACCTCACCTGAGCGCCGGTTCGCGCTCGAAATCGGGGTACTCCGACTCGAAGTTGCGCGCGATCTTGGCCACCTCGAACCCTGCGTCTTTCACGGTCTCCTGTAGCAGCTGGTTGGAGATGTCCGCGCCTTCCCCCATGGTCAGGGTCGCGAGGCCCGTCTCGAGCACCACCTCCAGATCCTCGACGCCGTCCAGCTTCTTGAGCTTCTGCTCGACCCCGTAGGCGCAGAAAGGGCAGCTCATTCCCAGAATCGTCACCTCGATCTGTCGCAGAGGCGTCTCTGGGGTTGCGGCCTCCTCTTGTGCTGCAAGCCTCGGCGCCGCCATCCCGAGCACGAACGCAACGGCTAGTACAGTTTGGGGCACTTTCATGGCTGCTCTCCTCTCAAGAGTTGTCCAGTACGAACACTCCGCTAGCGAGCCCCGCTACTGGCTCGCAGCAGTTGAATGCCTCACAGTCCCGGCGCGAACCAATGATGGAACCACGGGACGTCGTTCGGCCTGAGTGTCGAGGCGGTGAACGCCTCGAACCAGTCGCGGACGCCGACCGCTCCGGCGAGCCAGTCAAGCCCCCACCACCAGGCCGTGGCGGCGAGTGCTCCAACCAGGATCGCCGCCACCAGCCACACCAACAGCTGCTTTCCAAGCTCGACCCCGAGCAGGACTAAGTAGCGCGGCAGCGCGAAGGGCATTACCAGCGTCCCCAGGTAGAACGCTGAGAGCCCGGCGTACGTCAGGAAGGCCGGTTTCCAGAGCCCTGCCGCCACGAGGGCGTTGGCGGCTAGCGGCGTGGCCGTCACATGGGCCACGAGCAGCCCCACCACGGCATTGCCCCCCTGTATGAGCGGCCCTCGCGAACCTTGGAGTGATACATATCCCTCTGACTGGCCGAGCGCGAGAAAGAATCCGATCCCGAGCAGGCCAACAAGAAGGGGCCACCACAGCGAATACACCTGTCCACCCAGTGACACCGAGAGCTGTAGCCACACCGGCCCCGTGCGTCCAATCGCGGGCGCGTCGCCGCTCGCGCCAATCCCACGCGCGGCGGATTCGCGCGCGGACGCCCACAGGCGCTCAGGCATGCGGCTCAACGCATATCTGAGAACGACCAGGGCCGCGGCCACCGCGATGAACAGACCGATCACCGGCTGCGGTCCGTTGAGCGCTACGATGAGCAGCAGCACCCAGATGAACAGCGCCTGCGCGGAGACGAGATATCCCACCACGCCCGCCGGGCTCACGCCTCGAGCCAGCAGCTCCCGGGCCTGGGCAAACATCCGGCGCCGACTTGGCGGACTCAGCACCCCGAGCACTCCCGCGAGCCACACGGTCCGCCAGCCGTCGTCGGGACGCTCGAGCAGCCGGCGGCGCCACGGATCGAACAGGAACGATTCGCTCAGGGCGGTTAGCGCCACGGCGAGCACCCAGATCCACCAAAACATGAAGAGGAAGTGGTTGCCGGTGAGCGAAGCCCACTGTAGTACGCTCTCTATGAATGGCGGCATCGTGGTTCCCGCGACTGCTCCTCGAGCCCCTGTGCGTTCATCGAAAGACCGAAAATCGGATCCGTGTTCCCAGCTGGAAGCGGGTGTCGTGCTTCAACTGGGTGCCGTTGAGGTCCTGGACGATGGGCAACTGGACCGACCCTTCGAACAGGAGCCACGCGGTCGGGATCCACTGAAGGTCCGGGCTCAGGAACAGCACGTGGCCGCCGGAATTCGGATCGGGCGTGCCCGCGGTGTGGTCCCGTGCCGCCACCTCGCCGTTCAGCTCCAAGTACGCCACCAGGCTCTGGTCTCGGAGAGTCCTGTAAACCCAGGGAAAGAAGCGCAGGCCGACGGCCATGTCGTAGCTGAGTACGTTGCCCGTCTTGAACCCTTCGTCCGTCGTGTTCAGCCGGTAACCCACGTTGGCAAGGAGCCCGACGTGACCCTCCGTCATGGTAAACAGCGCCTTGAAGGGAAAGTCCCACGAGCCGGACCCGCGCTGTAGAGATCGGGGGGCTATGGAGCCGTCCGGCAGCGTGGCCTCCGTACTCCCGAACGGAATCTCGACTCCCCCTTCGATCCCCACTCGGGTAGTGCCCCCAAGGCGGTTCCTGACGAGGAAGATCCACTTGGTGTCCACGATGACGTCGCCCACTCCGCTGGACGCGTAGCTCTCACGCAGGCCGTCCGGCGCGGTGAAATCCATGGACTTGTGCACAAACGGCACGATGATGCGTGTGGTCCACATCGGCGTGAGCGCATAAGGCAGGACCACCACTGGCTCGACGAACATATCGACGTCGCGCTGCGTGGGATCGGGGACGTCGGCCCCATTCCGACTGAGACCCCGCCGGCCGGCGAACAGCCCGAACGTGCGCGCGGCTTCTTCTTCGAAGCCGGTCGTGATAGCTGTCTCGGTGTGAAACGGGAGCGCCTGTGCCGCGACACCCGCGGGACTGAGCAGGAGTCCGCCCAACAAGATCGCGACCCAGTGCGAGCAGGAACGACGGGGTGAGCCGTTCATCGATCCCGGCAGTGCGCGAGCCGGAACCCGGTCCGACCTCAAGAGCTGCTCCCGTCCGGGTTGGCATACTCCATCCGCTGCACTCGGAACCCACCACTCCCGAGCGCCTGGGCGATCCGCTCGTTGCCGTCCGCCTCGCCTTCCCAGCGTACACTTACCTCCTTAGTGCGCGGGTCCGCCGCCACTTCGGTGACTCCTTCGAGAGATCCAAGACGATCCTGAATCATGTGCGCACACCCTTCGCAGTGCATGTCCGGGACCCGGAGCAAGAGCCTGGTCGACGCCACTGCACGCTCCTGCGGTCTGGCAACTCGAGCTTCCACCGGACCCTCAGCGCGACCCAGGAGCCTCCCCCAAAAGGAGTTCGCCAGCACGGCGCTCACGCTGGCGACCATCGCCACCATCGCCCAGACAGGATGAACCACTCCGGTAGCGGCCAGCGGGATGCCGATACCGTTGAACGCGAACGCCAGGACCAGGTTCTCCACGGTCTTCCGGTACGAAGTGCGGCCGATGGCGATGGCTTCTGCGACGCCCTCCAGCCGGCTGTGGATGAGCACCACGTCCGCCGATTCTATGGCGATGTCGGTACCCGCCCCAATGGCGATACCCACGTCGGCCTGCGTCAGGGCCGGCGCATCGTTGATACCGTCGCCCACCATGGCCACGCGAACGCCGTCGGCCTGGAGTTCCCGCACCCTGGCCGCCTTCTCTTCGGGAAACACGTCGGCCACGACGTTCTCGATCCCGACCCGCCGCGCCACCATGGTAGCCGTCCGCCGGTTGTCACCCGTGAGAATCATGGGCTCGATGCCCTCCTGTCTGAGCCGCGCGATCGACTCTCGGGCACCCCGCTTGACCGAATCGGCAATGGCGACGAGCCCCAGGATTCGTCCACCCCGGGCCACCCCCACGACCGTGTGGCCCCGCCTCTCAAAGCTCTCCAATTGGGCACGGGCGGCAGCATCGAACCGGATGCCGCGCTCCTCGATCAGCCTCCGGCGACCCACGACAACCCGCTCGCCCTCGACCTCCGCCACCACACCCCGGCCGGTCACCGACTCAAATGACCCAGGCGCCTCGAGCGCGATACCCTCGCGCCTGGCGTGGGCCACGATCGCCTGACCCAGGAAGTGTTCGGACAGCAGTTCCGCAGACGCGGCCGCGCCGAGAACCTCGTGTGGCGAAGCATCACCCAAGGCCACCACGTCCACGACACTGGGCTCGCCCTCGGTGATCGTCCCCGTCTTGTCGAGCACCACTGTGCGAATGTCTTTCATTACTTGGAACGCCTCCGCGCTACGGATCAG
>JBHIEQ010000270.1:0-4339 GCA_046760725.1 Gemmatimonadales bacterium | reverse complement strand
CCCCTCTCATCCGGCCGCTAGTTCTTGAACCTGTCCCGGATGTTGCCGTCCGCGTCCACGATGTCCACGCACACCGCTATACGACCATCGAGGAAGTGCGTAGCACAGGAGAGGCACGGATCGTAGGCGCGGATCGCCATCTCCACCTGGTTCAACACGCCCTGGTCGTACTTGCCGTCCCTTATCACGGTCTTGGCGGCCTGATTCACGGACATGTTGATGGGCGCATTATTGTGCTGCGTGGCCACGATCAGATTGACGTCGGTCACGATCCCGTTGTCGTCCGTCTCGTAGTCGTGGATCAATGTGCCCCTTGGCGCTTCCACACATCCTACTCCTCGCGCCGCTCGCGGTGTGACCGGCACTCGCGTATCCGTACTGGTGATTTCCGGGTCATTCAGCAGCTGTACCGCATACTCGGCGTTATAGAGTAGCTCGATCAGCCGCGCCCAGTGATACAGCAGCGTGAGTTGCGCCGGTCGGCCGAACTGCTCTCGAAACTCCTCGAACTCCTTGTGCGCCAGCGGCGTTGCCATCTTGTCGGCGACATTGATTCGAGCGAGTGAATTGACCCGGTACACGCCCTTGGGGTCGTCGAGATCCATCGAGAACCCCTCGCCCCACGACTTGGCGTATGGGAACTTCAGGTACGTCCAGTCGGCGACCCGCTCGGAGATCACGTCCGTGTACTGCTCGTAGTCGAAGTCTTCGTATGATCCGTCGGGCCTCATCAGTCGAAGCCTACCATCGTACAAGTCGAGCGTGCCGCCGTTCGCTACGGTGCCCATGAAGCCCGTCCGAATCACGCCCAATGCCTTGACCGTCTCGAGGTACTTGGGAAACACGCTTTCCTTTGCGAACGCCATCGAGAACTTGGCGAATTCCAGCACTTCCTCGGCCATCGGCAGGACCTCATCCCGCTCCGCCTCCGTCAGTGGCTTGCTGAAGCCCCCCGGCACCGCGGTAACAGGATGGATCGGCTTGCCCGACACGATCTCCAGCATGCGGGCTCCAAGGTGCCGGTTCCGCACAACCTTCTGCCCGATCTCGGGGTTTGCTTGTGCAATGCCGATCACGTTGCGCACAGAGTAGTCGGCGTCGGGTCCCATGACGAAATCCGGTCCCGATAGGAAGAAGAAGTGGAGGATGTGCTCCTCTGTGTACGCGATGCTGTTGCAGAGTTCGCGCAGTTTCCGACCGGCGGAGGGTGGCTCCACGCCGAATACGGCGTCGGTTGCCTTGGCCGAAGCCAAGTGGTGCGACCACGGACACACGCCGCAGATGCTCGTGACTATTCGTGGAAGCTCCTCAACTGGCCTGCCGACACAGAACTTCTCGAAGCCCCGCAATTCGAGAACGGACACCCTGGTGTCCGCTACGTTGCCGGCGTCGTCCAGCTCTATCACAACCTTCGCATGTCCCTCTATTCGTGACACCGGCTGAATAACGATTCGCTTGCCCATGGTCACCTCCCCGCCTTGCTCGGCAGCGGCTTCAGACGATTGTGACCACCGATGTACCGATTCAACAATGCCCGTCGATCCGTGACGGCCTTGGCGTCGAGGCCGATGCTCGAGAGCGCACCCATCATATCCACCATGGGATTCGCACCCGCACGGATCGGACCGAAACACCCGCGACAAGGCATGTATCCCTTTATGCAGCGTGGGACCTGTGGGGAGTCAGGGTCCACCTGGCGCCCGCACCCCGAGCGGGTCACGGGGCCAAGACACAGGATCCCCTGCTCGTTGAAGCATCTGAGCGTGTCGTACTCACCCGGCACGAACTCGGCGCCCTCCAGCGGCCGCCGCAGACCGACGTCGCTCTTTTCCTCCCGCTTCGCCGGGCAATCATCGCAAACACTTCTCTCCGGCAAGGCGAACGGCCGGCCCTCGAGAAGGGCCGTCAGCGCGTCGAGAATGATGACCGGATTCATCGGGCACCCCGGAATGTAGACGTCGACGTCAATCACTTCATCGAGCGCCAGCACCCGATCGGTCAGAGGCGGGAGATCGTCTGTCGGCGTTTCTCCCGGCTCCGTGGTTCCGTCGCCGCCAAAGACCTTGTCGTAAAGATCTTCGACATTGAACATGTTCGCGAGGGCCGGAATGCCGCCGAAACAGGCACACGAACCCAAGGCCACAACGGTCTTGCACTGTTTCCGCATTTCCTGGGCGATGTGTCTTTCCTCTTCGTTTCTCACCCCGCCGGAGATCAGTCCAACATCAGCCTCCGGGATTTCCAGCTCGCTCTTCTCACCGGTCTGACCGAAGTACTTGTGATCCATCAGCACCGGCATGTGAACGAACTCTAGGGATGGGAGCACGTCGAGCAGCGTTTCCCCGATATCGAGAACAGCCACCTCGCACCCGCCGCAGATGTTCAGCCATTCTTCCGCTATTCTTGCCATAGCAGCCTCCGGCTGTTGCAGTAATCTGCCATCGTCCGACTGTGAGACTCGCGGCGTACCCCTCCGCCACTGGGTTCATGAGCCCGACCCCTCCAGCGGAACACTCGACGCCACTCGTCTCGTGTAGACAAGGAACATTCCTCCCTCCTCAATGAGTTGCGTTTCGAAACCGTCTGCCTGATACCGGTCCGCCCTTTCGCGAGCGGAGCCCTCCAAGGACGGATCCTCACCATCCCACATGAACCGCTTCCCTTCGATAATCGTCGAGTTCTCGGGCATTCACACCGCCTCAGCTCGGAGCGCGCACCTGCACGCAATGCACTCACGTCGCATAGGGGCTGGGTCCTAGTGCCTTCAGTTCATCCACCATCGTACGAACGATCTCGGCGAACTTGGCACCTTCGGACGCCGAAACCCACTCGAGCCGAAACCGCTCCTCCTCGAGACCGAAATCCTCGAGCATCAAGCGGATGGCCTCCGACCGCTTCTCCGCTCGCAAGTTTCCTTCACGGTAATGACAGTCGCCCGGATGACACCCGCACATCAACACACCGTCGATCCCCATCGTGAGCGCCTCGACAACCAGATTCGGGTGCACCATGCTCGAACACATCACGCGCAGGATCCTGATGTTCGGGGGATATTGAATACGCGATACACCGGCCAAATCCGCTCCCGCGTACGAGCACCAGTTGCAGCAGAAACCCAGGATCCGGGGCTCGAAGTCGTTCTGCATCACGCCGCTCCCAGAGCCGCATGCACCTGTGCGCGCAGCTGTTCGAGTTTGAAGCCCTTGATGACAACGCCTTGCTTGGGACACGTCGCCTGGCAGCAGCCGCAACCCTTACACACGGCCTCGTTGATCTCGACGATCTTCTTGACGCTCCCCTTACGCACGAACTCGATCAGTGTGATTGCGTGGAACGGACACGGATCGACACAGTACGCGCACCCGTCACAGTTCTCGACTACGAGTTCAGAAATGGTGGGTTCCAGCTCGATGCGATCCCGGGACAGGAGCTTCGCGGCCCGCGCCGCCGCAGCCTGTGCCTGCATGAGTGACTCCTCGACCCCCTTGGCCGAGTGAGCCAAGCCGCACAAGAACACGCCGTCGGTGGCGAAATCCACGGGGCGGAGCTTCATGTGAGCTTCCAGAAAGAAGCCGTCGCTCGTGAGGGGTACCTTGAGCAGCTTCGCGACCGATTCCGCGCCCTCGCCAGGCACGATACCGGTTGACAAAACGACCAGGTCTGCCGCAATCTCGACTGGGAGCTTCAGCGTCTGGTCGACTACCTTGACCAATAACGCTTTGCCGTTGCGACAAACATCCGGCTTCTCTTCGGGCTCGTAGCGAATGAATGCCACTCCGCGCCGCCGGGCCTCCGTGTAGTAGCGCTCCCGGAACCCGTAGGTGCGGATGTCCCGGTACAGGACGTAGACGTTCGTCGTCGGGGAGATGTCCTTGATCTTGAGCGCGTTCTTCATTGCCTCCGCACAGCAAAGCCGCGAGCAGTACGGACGCTCCGCATCCCGCGAGCCGACACATTGGATCATCACGACGGTGCGTGGGGGTCCGCCGTTGCTCCGTGCCGACCACCCCGAGGAGGATGCCAGCCGCTCCTCCAACTCGAGCTGCGTGATCACGCGCTCGTCTTGACCGTACAGGTACTCTGTAGGTCGATAACCAGCCGCTCCCGTCGCGACGATCACCACACCGTGCTGGACTTCCTCGACATCCCCGTTCACTGAGATCTTCGTACGGAACGAACCGACCGACCCTTCAACCTCTTCCACGCGGGCGTTGAGGAAGACCCGAATCCGATCCTCTGCGTCCACGGTCCTGATGAGCCGCTGCAGTTCGGTCTGGGGATCGTCCCCGCTCTGCAAGTATCGAATGTGTCGCAGGTTGCCGCCCAACTGAACGTCCTG
>JBHIEQ010000269.1:0-4347 GCA_046760725.1 Gemmatimonadales bacterium | reverse complement strand
GAACCCGAAGAACTTGCGGGCTATTCCCAAGAGCAAGTCCAGGCTCGCCGATTTCGCTTTCCCGCTCGAGGCAGACGCGCGCCACCCGGAGCGGCGCAAGGCGGACGTCACATTCCGCCTCGCCCTGATCGCCAAGCTCTCGGGCTGGCAGCTCAACTACACGTAGGAGCTCCGCTTCCCGCCAGCTCGGCCCTTGCGCTCAAGACACCTTGGATGAATAGTAGTAGCGATGGCTACTACCCACAGGATTGACCTTACGGAGCTCGGATTCACCTCCACAGAGAGTTTGGCTTATCAGGCGTTGCTACAAGGCGGGCCGTCGTCGGGGTACGCGGTCGGGAAATCGCTGGGCATCGCGCGCGCCAACGCGTATCAGGCTTTGAACGGCCTGGTCATGAAGGGTGCCGCGAAGCTCCTCGAGGAGGAACCCCGGCGCTTCAGAGCAGTGAATCCCGAATCGCTGCTTGCGCTTCTGGTGCAGCGTGAGACGCGCAAGCTCGACCTGCTGGAGCGGCAGGTCCGTGAGTTCGAGCGGAGCGCGGAACCCAGTGTCGTCGGGTTCAGGGGTCTCAGGCAGCTCACCGAGCTTGCGCTGCGCACAGCGACCAGGGCCGAAGGCCAGGTGAGTTGCCTCGCACCCTTCGAGGTGCTCGAGGCGCTCAAGCCCATCTGGCGGAGGCGGCAGGCCGACCGTGCACCCACGACGCTTGTTGCGGTGGGTCCTCCGGCCGAGGACCCCGAGGTCGTGATCACGGGCGAGATCGACCCAGAGCGCGCCCTAAGCTACTTCGCTGGCGACCCGGTTCTGCTGGTCACGTCGGGGCCTGCGATCGCGGGCTCCGCGCACCCGGAGCCCTCGGGTTATTGGACATCGGACCCCCTATGGTGCGGTGCCGTTCGCGCGACACTTGAGCACCTGAGCGCCCCATGACGCTTGACTCACGGACGCCAAACGCTGATGTTGGTGCTCAACCATATGGTTGAAGCCACCGAACGAGGTGATTCCAGAGCCCGGATAGTCGCGGCTGCCCTCAGAGAGTTCGGCCGGCTGGGGTTCTCGGGTGCGCGCACCGATCGAATCGCGAAGCACGCCCAAGTCAATAAGCAGCTCCTCTACTACTACTTCGGATCCAAGCGCGGACTCTACAGATCCGTGGTCGAGCGCGCGGCGGGCCAGCTCCTCGCACGGTCATCCACGCCGCCCGAGAGCGACAGCACGCCCGGGGCGGCGCGACAGCGCCTTCGGGGCTTGTTGGAAGCCATCGCGGCCGAAGCGGCTGCCGTGCGTCTGGTGCTGCGCGCCGCATCCGAAGGTGGCGAGGCGGCCGGGGTCGCCCTCGGAGCGCTGGGCGGCATACGTGCAGCAGCTCAACGCGCCGTGAGCGCAGGGCAGGGAATAGGTTTGTTCCGCGACGACGTCGATCCCGGGTTCGCCGCGGAGCATGTGGTCGCGCTGCTTGTTGGGTACGTGAGCCTCTTGGGGATGCTACCACCTCGAGCGGACGAGGAACCGCACGGTCCGCTCTGGGCGGAGCAGGTGGGCGATCTCCTACTGCGCTCCTTGACCTGGTAGCGCCGCTCGCGCGCCGCTACGCACGCGATGCTACGAGCTCCCCCTCGGGGCTCGTGTCGGCGGACGGGCGTTCGCGCTTGGCCGCACCGTCTCTGGCCAGGGCGAGGTCCAGCACCTGGGCGAGCTGCTGCACCGTGTGCACGGTGATGCGCTTCCGCTCTTCCTCACTCAGGTCCTCCAAATCGGCGAGATTCTCCTCGGGCAGGATCACGTCGGTTATGCCCGCCCGGCAGGCGCCCAGCACCTTTTCCTTGACGCCTCCTATGGGCAGCACGCGACCAGAGAGCGTTACCTCTCCCGTCATGGCGAGATCGTGGCGCACCGGCACGCCGGCCAACGCGCTCACCAACGCCGTTGCCATGGTAACCCCGGCTGACGGGCCGTCCTTGGGGATCGCCCCGGCCGGAACGTGCACGTGGATCTCCTTGCCGGACAGGCGCTCGCCGGGGATGCCGAGGTCTTCGGCATGCGTCTTGGCGTAGGTCAGCGCCGCCCGAGCCGACTCCTTCATGACTTCCCCGAGCTGCCCCGTTAGCACCAGCTCATCCCGCCCCTCCATCACCGACACCTCCACGAACATGATGTCGCCGCCCGCCGGCGTGTAGTACATGCCCGTGGCCATTCCCACCTGGTCGCGGGAGGCGGCCCGCTCCGGATGCACCGTGGGTCGCCCGATCAGCTCACTCACGTTCTCCTCGTCCACCTCGATGTACTCGATTTCGCCGGCCGCGATCTTGCGGGCCACCTTCCTCGCTACCTTGCCCAGCTCCCGCTCCAGCTGCCTCACTCCCCCCTCCCTGGTATATCCCGAGATCAGGCGACGGATCGCCTCATCCGAGACGGAGAGCTGCTTGGGAGTGAGCCCCGCGTCTCCAAGCTGGCGCGGCAGCAGATACTGCCGCGCTATCTCGAGCTTCTCGTTTTCCGTGTAACCGCTGAACTCGATCGTCTCCATGCGGTCGAGCAGCGGCGCCGGAATGTTCTGCCTGAAGTTCGCGGTGGCAATGAACAGGACCTCCGACAGATCGAACGGCACACCGAGATAGTGATCGGTGAACGAGTCGTTCTGCGCGGGGTCGAGCACCTCCAGCAGGGCCGACGCCGGGTCGCCCTGGAACGAGACACCCAGCTTGTCCACCTCGTCGAGCAAGAACACCGGGTTCTTCGTACCTGCCCTTTTCATTCCCTGGATGATGCGGCCGGGCATCGCTCCGACGTACGTGCGCCGGTGTCCGCGAATGTCAGCTTCGTCTCGCGCGCCTCCCAGCGAAATCCGCACGTACTGCCGCCCCATCGCCCTCGCGATCGATTTCGCGATGGACGTCTTGCCCACACCCGGCGGTCCGATGAACAGCATGATCGACCCTTTGGTGCCGCGGTCGTCCTCGTTGCCGCGCTGCGTGGCCTGGAGAGCCTCCTCGGGGTGCTGCTGCCGGAGATGCCGTACCGCAAGGAACTCCAGTACCCTGTCCTTCACGTCCTTCAGCCCGAAATGATCCTCCTCCAGGATCTCCTGCGAGCGCTTGAGATCGAGCTGATCCTCGCTCCGAATGCCCCAGGGAAGCTCCGCCACCGTCTCCAGGTAGGTGCGGATCACCTGCGCTTCCATTGAGTCTCGTGAGGTTCGCTGCAGCCGATTGAACTCCCGATCGACCTCTTTGCGGACTTCCTCCGGCAGCTCCAGCTTCTCGAGGCGCCGGCGCAACTCGACATCCTCCTCGCCGCCTTCGGCCTCGCCGAGCTCGCGCTGAATCGCCTTGAGCTGCTCTCGCAGGAACATCTCCCGCTGCCTCTCGCCCAACTCCTCCTGCACCTTCTCCTTGATCTCTTCCTGCGCATCCAACAGCTCGATCTGTCGCTGGACGTGGATCAGCAAGCGGCGCAGTCGCTCTTCCACACCGCGTGTCTCGAGCAGCGTCTGCCGCTCCATGTGACTGATATCGACGTACCCGGCCACCAGATCCGCGAACTGTCCGGGATCGGCTACTCCCTCGAGGATCTGTTCGACCACCTCCCTCGGCAGGCCGGTTTTCACTCCCAGTTCCGCAGCCCGCTCGCGCACCTCTTTGTAGAGTGCCTGAAAGGCTGCGTCTTTCTCGTCCAACGTGGGCAGGTCGGGCGACTCGTGCAGCACCGCCTCGATGTATCCCTTCGCCTCGGAGTACTGCAGAACGGTCGCACGGAACTCACCGTGCAAGAGGAGCTGCACGCCGCCCAATCCCCGCTGCACCTGACCGATTCGCGCAACGGTGCCCGTGGTGAACAGCAGATCCGGTTGGACCTGGTCGGTGTTTTGCCGCTGCGCCACGGCGAAGATCAGGTGCTCGTCCTGCTTCAGTACCGCCTCGATCGCGCGCAGAGTGCCGGGGCGGCCCGCTCCAATCGGGGCCGCCACACCCGGAAACAGCACAGTGTCTCTCATCGGGAGCACCGGCAGACGCAATCGGTGTTGGGCGGGCTCAGGCATGTCGCTATACCTCTTTACACAAGGTAACGGCCCCGCCCGGGGCCCGGATCCAGCTCTTCCATGACAAAGAAGATGCTTTAGCACGTACCGTGCCAGAGGCCGGAGATCTCAGCTCTGGGTAGCCCCCGTCAACAAGATCGCCCCCCAAGAGCGGACAACGGGAGACGGCCTGCCATAATGGCCGACCAGCAAGACGAGGGGAATCCCGCGCTCAGGGGGCTTTGGGTGCTATGTTGAGGAGAGCTTTGAGCTCGCTGTCGGTCAGTTGTTCCAGCAGACCTGCGCGCGTGGTCACCTCGCGGGCAGA
>JBHIEQ010000268.1:0-4347 GCA_046760725.1 Gemmatimonadales bacterium | reverse complement strand
CACTCTCAGGACCCTACAGGACAGCGCCACGCAGTGGAGCAAGCCCCTCTTCGCGACGGCCGCGGTGGCGGACCGCATCGTGGACCTGAAACCCAATCAGAAGGAATCCCTGCGGCGATTCGTGGAGATGATCGACAGAATCCGGGCGCACGCTGAAGACGCGCCTCCCACCGACGTGTTGGAGCGGATCATCGAGCTGACCGACTTTGAGGCGCACCTCGCTCAGGAGGGGCCGGAAGGCATGGAGCGCCTGGAGAACGTGCGGGAATTGCTGGCGGCCACAGCCGAGTGGTCAGAGGAGCTCGAAGGGGAAGGGGAGGAAAGCAGGGTGGAGCAGTTCCTCGCCGCTGCTGCTCTGATGTCGCCCGACGAGGTGGTGGCCGGGGACGCCAACGGCGTGACCCTGATGACGGTGCACACTGCGAAGGGCCTCGAGTGGCACGTCGTCGTGCTTGCCGGCATGGAGGACGGCCTGTTCCCGCTGTCGCGGTCGCTCGAGACGCCGGAGGGCCTCGAGGAGGAGCGGCGATTGGCGTACGTCGCGCTCACGCGAGCCAAGGATCGTGCCTATGTGACGTGGGCACGGGCGCGCCGCAGGGGCGGACAGTTCATGCCGGGGACTCCCTCCCGCTTCATCAGAGCTCTGCCGGGGGACGCGATCGAGGAGCGTAGGACGAGCGGTGTGTTCGGCGCCGAGCTGTACCGACGCTCGGCGGCGGCGCATAGCGGGGCCGCGCACTACGAGTGGGACCCCGCGGGGGAGTCACAAGACGCCCCCCGCTACGTCAAGGGAGAGCGTGTGCTGCACCGCCAGTTCGGAGCCGGCGTCATAAGGGGAATCTCCGGCTCGGGGCGCGGCCTGAAAGTAGTCGTGGAGTTTGACGACGAGGTCGTGGGAACCAAGCACCTGCTAGCGGCGTATGCCGGGCTGGAACGAGACTGGGAGGGCTAGGCGCCTTCTCTCCAGGGCCTGTGAGAGCCGGAAGTTTCCCAGAACTTCAATCCGTCGTCGGGAAGGCCGAAATGCCCCTCTGCCAGCGAGATCAGGAACTCGCGCTCTCCAGAGATTCGGTTGCGCACCACGTCCAGGCGCATGCGCTTGGCCAGATGGAGCGACGCCTCTCCCGAAGGGTCCAACTTCCTCGCCCTGTCGTTCGAGCCGCTCATCATCTCCATGATCATGTCGAACGCGAGACCCATGTGCCGCTCCACCGCGTCGTCCGTGAGATCCCACTTGCTGGCCTCGGCTATGAGGCGAAAGGCGCGCTGCCAGCTCTGGGTCTCGGTCAACCCCACCATTCCCCTGAACAGCCGGCGACTGGTGCGCACCGAAAAGATCGTGGGCGCCAGGATTCGATCTAGGTGAGCGTCGGCCCCCGCGTGGTCCAGGCGAATCACGTCCATGGCGGTCCTGGCGTAGGGCTCGCCGAGATGCGTCTCGAATCGACTCTCCCAATACGAGTGTCCCAGCGCGATCGTACGTGAGGCGACGACCAGCTGGTGCGGCACGTAGTAGTTGTGGGCGACGGCGTCCGCCGCGAGATGGGCAAGGTACCCCAACCCGAACGCTCTGAGCCGCTCGCTGTCCGCCCGATCGTGGATCTCCTGCCCCACATGCCACGAGTGGCAGTGGCGCCCGACCGGCGCGTATTTCTTCGCGATCGACGTGTCCGCGGCAATGTTGCCATAAAGGAAGTCGTAGGGGTACGCGCGAACCAGATCGGCGACCGCGGCGGGGAGCTGAGCCAGGTTCGAGAGCACGGACTCGCCCAGGAATATGTGCGTCCCCGGCGTCCAGGCGTGCGCGACGGAAGGAAAGAGAAGCAGGATTATGACCGCGAAGGCCAGGGCCACCGCGACGGCGCGGAGACTCACGTGCTAGCGTCCCCTGCCCATGATCGCGCGCTTCATGGCACGCAGGACCGAGGCGCTGCGGCGGGTGGTCCGGAGCGCCGCCGCAACGTCGAGGGCTGTCTCCTCCACTTCGTACTGCACCATGTCAACCACCGACTCGATGTCCCTGAGCCGCTCCTCCACAGCTTCGGCGGCTCGTGTCAGGCGCTGGCGCACGTCCTGCGAAACTCCGGTGAATCCATCGACTTCGGAACGCACGGACGCCACCAGCCTCTCAGCGTCACGCGCGATGGTCCTTGCCGAATCGAGCGCCGGTCGGGCCTCATACTCCAGCCGCTCCAGCTGTGTCCTGACCGCCCGCCCAAGTCGGTTTAGCTCGATCAGGGCCCGCACGACGACTACGGCGCTGATCGCCACCACTACGGCGATCACGGCGGTCGATATCGCTGTGACAGCAGTTGCCCATTCCATCAGCCCGCTCTCCTCACGTGGTCCGCGCGGTGTGGGGACGTTATCGACCGCTGCACAGCTTCTCAACCACCCGGCGCCGGCTCACCCCAAACCGGCACCCGCTAGCCTCTCTCCAATTCGGGTGCCAGCCCCACGACTCGGTCCACGGGCACGGTGAACACGATGCCCGTGTCGGGAGCGCTGAAATCGCCGCAGATCTCGCATACGCGCGCCACGGCCCGATCGAGCTTCTCCCGCGATTCTATGACCGAGAAGACGGTCGTATTGTGAGGCCGGGACTCGGACAATAGCGCTTGGAGCCCCGCCAGCGCCGGAAGCTCCCGCCCGAGCTTCCGTCCCATCCCCTCGCTCCGGATGACGGTGGCGCCCGTCACCCCTACGTCGAGGAAGCCCGACAGGACCGCTTCGAGCTTTTCCTCCTTGTTGATGACACAGACCAGTAGGTGCATATGGCCCAACGCGCGACAGCGGTCCGTGGGAAGTTCCCTGGACCTCGGAGAAGTGTCAAGCAACTCTGCTTGCGCCCTGTAACGGCACGTCATATGGTTCGCCCCGTATGCGTGAATGCTTCCGAGTGACCGGCGGCACGCCGCTCAAAGGCGCTATCCGTCCCGCTGGCAACAAGAACGCCGCGCTCCCGATACTTGCCGCGTCCCTACTCGCCGAGGGGGCGAGCGAGGTCGCCAACGTACCGCGCATTCGCGACGTCGAGGCTCTGCTCAATCTGATCGGAGACCTGGGCGCCCAGATCAGCTGGACCGGCCCCAACACGGTACGAGTGGATCCGGACGGTCTCTCCTCTAAGCCGCTCGACCCGGAGCTGTGCGCGCAGATCAGGGCATCGGTGCTCCTCGCGGGCCCTCTCTTGGCCCGGTTCGGCACGGTGACCTTGCCTCCCCCCGGTGGAGATGTGATCGGGCGGCGGCGTCTCGATACCCACTTTCTCGCGTTGGAAGCTCTGGGCGCCGAGGTGACGATCGGCGCCGACTATCATCTGGAGGCGAAACGACTGAGGGGCGCCGACATCTTCCTCGACGAGCCGAGCGTCACCGCGACGGAGAACGCTCTGATGGCAGCGGCCTGCACGAAGGGGCGCACGGTGATCCGCAATGCAGCCTCGGAGCCCCACGTCCAGGATCTCGCGCGAGCGCTCAACTCGATGGGAGCCGACGTTCACGGCATCGGAACGAACCTGCTCACTGTCGAGGGCGTCTCCTCTCTACGTGGCACGTCGCTCGAGGTCGGCCCCGACCACGTCGAGGTGGGGAGCTTCGTGGGCCTCGCCGCCGTCACCGACGGTCAGCTGGTGATCGAAGGCGTACGGCCCGAAGATCTGACCGGCATCATCCTCAACTACGAGCGGCTCGGCGTGCGTCCGCGGATCGACGACCATCGTCTCATCGTCGATCCACACCAGGAGCGGCGCGTGACCCCGGACCTGGGCGGCTACATTCCCAAGATCGAGGACGGGCCGTGGCCCGCCTTCCCCGCGGACCTTACCGCCATAGCGGTCGTCGTGGCCACCCAGTGCGAGGGCACGGTGCTGATCTTCGAGAAGATGTTCGAGTCCCGGCTGTTCTTCGTGGACAAACTGGTTTCCATGGGGGCGAGGCTTCTGTTGTGCGATCCCCATCGCGTCGTGGTGGCAGGTCGCTCCGCCCTCACAGGAAGTGTTGTGGAGAGTCCCGACATCCGAGCCGGCATGGCGATGCTGCTGGCCGCGCTCGCGGCAGAAGGAGAGAGCTCGATCCACAATATCGGGCAGATCGACCGCGGCTATGAGCGGATCGACGAACGGCTGCGGTCGCTCGGAGCGCAGATATCGCGAGAGCAAGTGCCGGGAAGCAGTTGACGTCGCTCTCAGTGGAGACGCTCCGGGAGGAGCGGCGCGAGTCCGAGTCGCTCCCGCGAATGGAGCTCGATCAGTGGTGGCGGGAGTTCGGGGTCGTGGCAGGGATAACCACGAGTGAGCGGGACTTCGATCTCGCCAATGAGAGGAGTGCCGAACCCGCGAGAGAGATC
>JBHIEQ010000267.1:0-4405 GCA_046760725.1 Gemmatimonadales bacterium | reverse complement strand
CGGTACCCCTCTCCCGCGGGCTCACGCCGGAGGCGGTGCTGGCTGCGTGTCGCGCCGAGCGGCTCCCGGTGGCGGCGTCGAGGGTCAGGTACCGGGCGCTGGAGGATCTCTTGCTCGCGGCCGCGCGCGAGCGAAGGGGGCGGAGCTGGTGAGATCGTTGAGGGTCGCCCTGGGAGGGCTCGCGGGCGTCCTGGTCGATCCCGTGGGGGCGAGCCGCGCCGCCGTATCTCGCCCCTATCCCGTAGGCATCCTGATCGTGCTCGGCGGGCTCTTGGTGCTGCTCGGCGCCGGTACGATCCCGCGCCAACTGTTCTTGTTGGAAAGGCTCTTCGGTGCTACCGGCGATCCACTGGCGGATCTACCGCGAGAACTCATGAGGGGTGGTCTAGTCCGGCTGATCGTGGCGGACCGCCTCGTCCCGTCACCGACGATCATTCTGGCGGCGCTCCTGTTGGGTTGGGCGGTGGAACCCGTGTTGGCACTGGCACGCGACCGCCGGCGTGCTATATGGGCGGTCGTTCTCTTGAGTCTCGCGCCCCTCATCGTCGCGCGCTTGGGCGAGCTGGCCGTCACGTATCTCATAAGCCCCAAGGCGGCGGTCATTCCGGCCGACGCCATTCAGATGCCGCACAGGTTCCTCACGGGTCCTCTGCTTGCGTGGCGCGGGGCCGATCCGGCGCCCGCTTGGCTCGAGTTGCTCGATGCGCGCTTCAACCTGATCGTGCTCTGGTGTATCGCGCTGTGGGCCGTCGGTCTCAGGGAGCTGGACGGTGGGGGCCGATGGGCGGCCTGGCATTGGCTGCTCCCGGTTTCGTGCGTTGCCGGAGGTGCCGTGGCCACTTGGATTCTGGGGCCGCTCGCCCTCACGGTGCTCTTGAGAGGGCCCTGATCTCCTATCGACGTCGCGTTGACGTTCCGGGCAGGGGTCATCTACCTTGCTACCGGCCGCTGTGGCGCATCCCATTGCCAATCGGAGAGTTAGGGAGGTTCGATGGGCCTTCGGCTCTACAACACGCTGACGCGCGCAATCGAACCCTTCGAGCCATTGCGCGGGCCGGCCGTCACGGTATATGCCTGTGGCCCCACCGTCTGGAACTTCGCCCACATCGGGAACTTCCGGACCTTCCTGCTGGTCGATCTCCTCCGGAGGTACCTGGCCTACTCCGGCTACGAGGTCTTCCTGGTGATGAACCTCACCGATGTCGATGACCGGGTGATCAAGGCGGCCGCGCAGGCGGGGACCACGATCACGCGGCACACGGAGCGCTTCGTCGCAGCGTTCTTCGAGGATCGGGACTACCTCAGGATTCAGCCCGCCGACGTGTATCCCAGGGCCACGGGTTACGTAGGACCGATGATCTCGCTGGTGGAGCGACTGCTGGAGCGCGATCTCGCCTACAAGGGGGAGGACGGGTCCGTGTACTATGCCGTGGGACGTTTCCCGCGCTACGGGCGGCTGTCGCGGGTTGACGTGGGGCAGCTCAGGGACGGGGCCAGGGTATCGAGCGACGATTACTCCAAGGAGAACGTGCGCGACTTCGCGTTGTGGAAGGTGGCGCACGGAGCCGACGAGGAGGCCGGTGCCGCATGGGATTCCCCCTTTGGGAGGGGCCGTCCGGGATGGCATCTCGAGTGCTCGGTCATGGCGTTGGAGGAAGTGGGGAAGAGGTTCGGGGTCGGGACGGTGGACATTCATGTCGGCGGTGTGGACCTGATTTTCCCGCATCACGAGAACGAGATCGCACAGTCGGAGGGGGCTACGGGTGCGCAGTTCGCGCGTTACTGGGTACATGGGGAATTCCTGACGGTGCGGGGCACGAAGATGTCTAAGCGCTACGGCAACATCCTCACGGTGAGGGATTTGAGGGAGGAGGGGGTGGATCCGGCCACAGTGCGCATGTTGATGTTCCAGACGCATTACCGGCAGGAGCTGAACTTCTCGGATGAGGGGCTCGAGGGTGCTCGGAGCGGGGTAGAGCGGTTGGGCGATTTCCGCGAGCGCCTAGCGGCAGCCGCTGGAACGGGTAAGGTGGGTGAGGCCGGTGGGTTGGGAGAGGGTCTCGCGGAGGCTGACCGCTTGCGGAGCGGGTTTCGGGAGGCGCTGGACGACGACCTCGGCGCGCCGGCGGCCTTGGGGGTGCTGTTCACTTTCGTGCGCGAGGCGAACCGGGCGTTGGACGAGGGTCGTTGGGGGGCGCGGGAGGCTCGGGAGGCGCTGCGGGCGTTCGACTCGGTGGTGGGTGTGCTGGACGTGCTCCCCAGCGAGGGGGCGCTCGATGCGGAGCTCACGGGATGGGTCGAGGAGAAGATCCGGGAGCGCGAGGTGGCGCGTCGGGCTGGTGAGTATGCTCGAGCGGACGCGATTCGGGAGGAGGTGCACCGGAGGGGTATCGAGCTGGAAGACACCCCGCAGGGCACGCGGTGGAAGCGGCGGGGTGGGTGAGGGTGCAACTCGGGTGGGGGCAACACTTTGCAGTTGACGGGGCCAGAGGGTCCCGTTATGCTACCAGACTGCCAAAGACGGCTCTCGCTGACGTAGCTCAACTGGCAGAGCAGCTGATTTGTAATCAGCAGGTTAAGGGTTCGAGTCCCTTCGTCAGCTCCAGTGCGCAGTGCGGCGGGGCGGCACCGAGCGGTGCGGCGGTTCCGACGCATGTTGGACACCCCGATATCGGACGGGGTGGTCTATTGCGGGGTCCGGAGAGCGGGCATAGGTGGGGTGCCCGAGCGGTCAAAGGGAGCAGACTGTAAATCTGCCGGCGTACGCCTACGAAGGTTCGAATCCTTCCCCCACCATGGCTCCGGCCGGTGACCGAGCGTGGCACGCGACACCAGCTGAGCGTCCGGGAGTTTGCGCGTCTGCGCGTCGGGTGGTTCGCGGGTGTAGCTCAGATGGTAGAGCATCAGCCTTCCAAGCTGAGGGTCGCGGGTTCGAGTCCCGTCGCCCGCTCTCGGGGGCGGAACCGGCGTCTGGCTCGTCTGCTTAGTGGGGCCTGAGGAGCCGCTGAGCGTTGCAGTGCGTCGGTGTTGTCTGGTGTGCTCGCGTAGCTCAGTGGTAGAGCGCGTCCTTGGTAAGGACGAGGTCACGGGTTCAAGCCCCGTCGCGAGCTCTTGGAGTTGGCTGTTGGCGGTGGGCAGTTCGCAGTGACGGGGTGACGGTGTCACCGCCGTTGAGCGATGGACATTGAACATTGGACATTGAGCGTTGAGCAATGGCTAAGGCGAGATTTGAGCGGACGAAGCCGCATGTGAATGTTGGGACGATAGGGCATGTGGATCATGGTAAGACGACGTTGACGGCGGCGATCACGTTGGTGCAGTCGAAGCGTGGTTTGGCTGATTATGTGGCGTTTGAGCAGATAGACAAGGCGCCGGAGGAGAAGGAGCGTGGTATTACGATAGCTACGGCGCATTTGGAGTATCAGAGCGAGTCACGGCATTATGCGCATGTGGATTGTCCGGGTCATGCGGATTATGTGAAGAACATGATTACGGGTGCGGCGCAGATGGATGGTGCGGTGTTGGTGGTGAGTGCTGCGGATGGTCCGATGCCGCAGACGAGGGAGCATGTATTGTTGGCTCGTCAGGTGAATGTGCCGTACATCGTGGTGTTTTTGAACAAGGTGGACATGGTGGATGATCCGGAGTTGTTGGAGTTGGTGGAGTTGGAGGTACGGGAGTTGTTGTCGAGTTATGAGTTTCCGGGTGATGAGGTGCCGGTGATCAAGGGTAGTGCTCTTCGGGCGTTGGAGGATGGGGAGCCTGGTAGTGAGGCTACGCGGTGTGTGGACGAGTTATTGGAGGCGTTGGACGGTTACATACCGGTACCTGAGCGGGATGTGGACAAGCCGTTTTTGATGCCTGTGGAGGATGTGTTTTCGATTACTGGTCGTGGTACGGTGGCGACTGGTCGTATTGAGCGTGGTCGTGTGAAGTTGCAGGACGAGGTGGAGATGGTGGGTTTGGGGGCGGATCGTCGGACGGTGGTGACGGGTGTGGAGATGTTTCGGAAGTTATTGGATGAGGGTCAGGCTGGTGACAATGTTGGTTTGTTGTTGCGGGGGGTGGACAAGGATGAGATTGAGCGTGGGATGGTGTTGGCGCAGCCTGGGAGTGTGACGCCGCACACTCATTTTGAGGGTGAGGTGTATGTCTTGACGAAGGAGGAGGGTGGTCGTCACACGCCGTTTTTCCGTGGGTATCGTCCGCAGTTTTATTTTCGCACGACTGATGTGACGGGCAGTGTGGATTTGCCCGAGGGTGTGGAGATGGTGATGCCGGGCGACAACACGAAGATGACGATTCGGTTGATCACGCCGATCGCGATGGAGGAGGGGCTGCGGTTCGCGATCCGCGAAGGCGGCCGCACCGTGGGCGCCGGCGTAGTCACGAAAATCATCGAGTA
>JBHIEQ010000266.1:0-4411 GCA_046760725.1 Gemmatimonadales bacterium | reverse complement strand
GGTAAGGTCGAGGGCGATGAGGCGAGCGGATCCGGGAGCGGGCCCCTAGGGTCTTTCCGATGGACCGCAACGCGAGTGGGTACCCCGAACGGGAGGGCGTTCTGATGCGGAGGGTGAGAAACTTACTGGCGCTCTGGACCGTGCTGCCGCTGGTGGCAGCGCACTCGCAAGAGTGGAAGACGCAGATCGAGCCGGGGACTGTCGAGATTCCACGGGGCGATCTCTTCATTCGGAACATCGATCGGGTCTGGACGGCCAACGACACGGTCTATCGTAACGTCTCGATACTCGTTCGGGACGGAGTGATCCGGAGAATCGGTCCGGACCTCGACGCTCCGGACCACGCGACGCTGATAGACGCAGAAGGGATGACGGTGATTCCCGGCATAGTGGACGAGCACTCCCACATCGCCATGCGGGCGAGCAACGAGGGCACGGCTCCGGTGGTGCCCGAGGTGCGTGTGATCGATGCTCTCGATCCCGAGGACTTCGACATCTACCGCGCCCTCTCGGGTGGTGTGACGACCGCGCAGATCCTGCACGGCAGCTCGAACCCGATCGGAGGCCAGAGCGCCATCATCAAGACGCGTTGGGGAATGGAGGACTCGAGGCAGCTGTTGCTGGAGGGCGCCCCGCAGACCGTGAAGTTCGCCCTTGGTGAGAACGTCACGCGCAAGAACTTCACGTCCCAAGGGGTCCAGCGCTTCCCCGCTTCGCGCGAGGGGGTCGAGGCGGTTTATGTGCAGGCATTCACGGCCGCCCAGGAGTACAAGAGGGCGTGGGACGAGTACCGCGCAAACCCCCGCGCCTCCCGGGTGCCGCCGCGACGCGACCTCCGGCTGGAGGCACTGGTGGACATCATGGAGGGGCGAATCCGCGTCCACGCCCACTCGTACCGCAGCGATGAGATCGTGATGCTGATGCGGGTGGCCGAGCGCTTCGGCTTCAAGATCGACGTGTTCACGCACGTGCTGGAAGGCTACAAGGTGGCCGACGAGATGGCCGCCCACGGGGCCGGCGGATCCACGTTCTCCGACTGGTGGATGTACAAGCTCGAGGCGTACGACGCGATTCCCTACAACGCCGCGATCATGCACGAGCACGGCGTGGTGACCAGCCTGAACTCCGACATCCCGTGGCTCCAGTCCTTCATGATCTACGAGATGAACAAGCCGGTGAGATACGGTGGCGTCCCGCGTGAGGAGGCGCTCCGCATGCTCACGCGGTACCCGGCCCAGCAGCTGCTCATAGACGACAAGGTGGGCACGATAGAGGTCGGCAAGCAGGCCGACCTGGTGATTCTATCGGGAGACCCCTTCGATGCGTACTCGAGGGTGGAGAAGACTGTCGTGGACGGGATTGTCTACTACGACCGTCTGCGCGACGAGGAAACCCGCAAGCTCCCGGTGCGGAGCATGCCCAGCACCCGCCTGGTGCCCGACATGACTCGCGCCCACCCCCGGGCCGAAGTGTCCGGTATACAGTACGCGTCTCTCGTACCACCCGACCCGAACCCGTTGCAGGGCTCGGTCACCGCGCTCGTGGGAGCCACAGTGCACACGGTCTCGGGACCGGACATCGTTAACGGGGTGGTGCTCGTGGCCGAGGGCAGGATAAGCGCGGTAGGCCGCTCGGGGGCGGTACAGATCCCCGATGGAGCACGGGTCGTGAACGTGGCCGGCAAGCACGTCTATCCTGGTATGATCAATCCCATCACGCAGCTCGGCATGGTGGAGATCGGGGCCGTGGCCGCGAGTCGCGACGATCGCGAGGTGGGCCGCTCCAACCCGCATATCAGATCCATCACCGGAGTCCACCCCCACAGCGAGGCAATCCCCGTGGCCCGTGCCGCCGGGATCACGACGGCACTCACGATCCAGACCAGCGGAGTGATCCAGGGAATGGCGGCCGTGATCCAGCTCGTGGGGGATACGCCGGAGCGGATGCTGGTCAAGGACAGCGCCGCGCTGGTGATCAACTTCCCCTCCCCGAAGGGGGAGGCATGGGAGGAGCCCAGTCTGGAGGGCGACCGACTGGAGGAGCTCGTCGACCTGTTCGAGCGGGCAAAGCTCTACGCCGAGCAGCCGTCGGTGCGCTATGACCCCACGGCCCCCTTCGACCCCAACCTGGCGAACCGCGAGTCGTTCGTTTTGGCGGCACTCCAACCGGCTGTCACGGGCAACGTGCCGGTGCTCTTCCGAGCTAGGCGGGAGAGAGACATCCGCTCACTCCTCATGTTCCTGGACGAGTTCCCTGCGGTGAGGGCCGTCCTGGTGGGCGGCGACCAGGCTTTTCGGGTGGCCGGTGAGCTCGCCGAACGAGGAGTTCCGGTGATCGTAGGATCGGCGCTCTCGCCCACGATGGACCGCGACGACCCGATCACCGCGGGCTGGGAGAATGCGGCGATCCTTCACCGAGCGGGCGTCAGGGTGGCCTTCGGCACGAACGACGCCGATCAGACCCGGAACCTGCCCCACCACGCGGCCCGCTCGGTCGCGTTCGGGCTACCTCAGGAGGAGGGGTTGAGGGCGGTGACGCTCAACGCCGCAGAGATCCTGGGGCTGGGCGACCAGATGGGAAGCCTGGATCCGGGAAAACGAGCCGACATCATCGTGACCTCGGGGGACCCGCTCCAGATAGTCACCCAGGTCGAGAGGATGTTCATCGCGGGCGAGGAAGTGTCGCTGGAAAGCAAGCACACCAGGCTGTACGAGAAGTTCCGCAACAGGCACTGAGGGGGACGCCGAGGGCGCGGATCAGTGGGTGACCTTCCCGGCCTCGGCCACAAGGGCGCGCAGTTCCTTGGACGGCTTGAACACCGGTACGGGCCTCGCCGCTACCTCCACCGGATCGCCGGTCCTGGGGTTGCGCGCCATCCGGGTCTTCCGCATGCGGATCTTGTACGTCCCGAAACCCCTGATCTCAATGTTCTTTTGTTCGGCCAGCGCCTGCTTAACCGCCTCGAGGAACGCGTCCACGACTCTCGCGCAGTCCTTCTTGGAGATCATGGGCCCGGCCGTTCGGGCAATCGAAGCCGTCACCTTCTCGACGAGATCCGCCTTGGTCATGCGTCAACTCTCCGTCGGACTGCTTTGGCGGCTCGGGAACCCCCAAAAGGGTACCCGATCGGGGGGGTCATTTATATCCCGTTAACCGTTGACTGTCAAGAGTTTGCACGAATTGGGCGAAGTGGCTCCTAGCATCATGAGGGCCGGGAGAGGCCTCCGGATGGTACTGTACGGCACTTGCGGGAAGCTCTAAGTGCCTGATGCCTTCTACCGTGTCATCATTGAGGTTACGGTGTGTCACCTCAAGTACTTTGGTATCTGACACGGCCTTACTTGTTCCCTGGACTGCAAATCCGTGATTTTGGGTAGTGATCAGAACCCTGCCGCTGGCCAGCTCGCGGACCGGGTGATTGCCGCCCCGATGGCCGTAGGGGAGCTTCACCGTTCGTCCCCCGAAGGCGAGCGCGAGGAGCTGGTGCCCGAGGCAGATCCCGAAGGTAGGGAGTCCCGTTTCCACCAACTCACGTATGACCGGTACGGCGTAGCTCACGGCGGCCGGGTCGCCCGGACCGTTGGAGAGGAAGAGTCCGTCGGGGTCCAGTTCCCTCACGCGTGCTGCGGGCGTGAGGGCGGGGACTACGGTCACGCGGCACCCGGAGCCAGTGAACAGGCGCAGAATGTTCCGCTTCATGCCGAAGTCGTATGCGACGACGTGGAAGCGGGCTGTCGGCTCGCCCACCTCGTACTCGGCGGCGACAGTCGCCCTGGAGGCCAGATCGAGTCCTTCCATCGGGGGACTCGCCCCTAGTATGTCGCTCACTTGGCTCTCGGGCTCCCGACCGATCGCGAGCACACCTCTCATCGCGCCCGCCGACCGGATGTGGCGTGTGAGCCGCCTCGTGTCCACACCCTCGATCACGGGCACACGGGCCCCATGGAGCCATGCATCTAGGTCTCCCCTTGCCCGCCAGTTGGAGTAGCTCCGAGACAACTCCCTCACGACAACCCCGTTCACTCTGGGCCGGTCGGACTCCACGTCGTCCTCGTTGACGCCGTAGTTGCCGATCATGGGAGCGGTCATGACGACGATCTGGCCCAGATAGGAGGGGTCGGTGAAGACCTCCTGGTAGCCCGACAGGTTGGTGGTGAAGACCACCTCTCCGGTAGTGGGCTCAAAAGGACGGCGCGTCGTTCCGGGGAACCACGCGCCGTCCTCCAGCAGCACGTAGGCTGGAGTACTATCTTCGGTCACTCCTGGTTCTCTGGCGATGGTTGTCTCCCCTGTTCCTGGGAGGGAGGCGTCTGCAGCTCGAGCGGGAGTGCCGGGGGCGCAACGGGCGTGGGAGCCGTGAGCGGAGGCTCTTCTTCTAGCACCGACCTGGGCCGAGCCTCTGTCGTCGAGA
>JBHIEQ010000265.1:0-4413 GCA_046760725.1 Gemmatimonadales bacterium | reverse complement strand
AGAGCGACCGGCTGAGCAGGCTGCTCAGCGAGTTCCTCGACTTCTCGCGCGTGCGCGTGACCCACAGCCGGCCGGTGGATCTTGGCAAGATCACCAGGGCCGCGGTCGAGGTGGTGCGCAACCATCCGGACTGCTCGAAGGGTTGCGATATCTCGCTGGAGCTCCAGCATGTCGAAGTGGAGGGAGACGAGGATCTGTTGCACCGCGTGGTGGTGAATCTTGTGCTGAACGCCGTGCAGGCGAGCCGGGGCGGACGGGTACACGTGGCGGTCCGTGCCGCCGGGCCCGACGACATGCCGTCCGGAGTCCAGCTCGAGCGGGCGGTGTTGCTTCGAGTCTCCGACGACGGCCCGGGGGTTCCCCAGGAGCTCAGGGAGCGACTGTTCGATCCCTTCGTGACGGGCCGCTCGGGCGGGTCGGGCCTGGGCCTGGCGATAGTGCAGCGGGCGGTGGAGGCCCATCGAGGCGTGGTCTTCCTGGACGAGACGTCGGGGCGGGGGTCCAGCTTCACGGTGCTGCTGCCGGCCGCGGGAGCGCGGGAGGTGGCTGCGTGAGCGTGGCTCGGCCCAGGGTGCTCGTGATCGACGACGAGTCGGGCATCCTCGACACGCTTCGCATTCTGCTCAAGAACTCGGGCTTCGAGGTCGAGGCGGTCCAGGGCGGCAAGCCCGGCGTCGCCGCGCTACGGTCGGCGCGGCCGGACATCGTTCTGTCGGACGTGCGCATGCCGGGAGTGAGCGGCATCGAGATCCTGGAGGCGGCGCGCGCGCGGGATCCGGAGATGCCGGTGATACTGATGACTGCCCAGGCGTCGCTGGAGACGGCGATCCAGGCAGTCAACCAGGGCGCCTTCTACTACATCCAGAAGCCGTTCGCCAACGACGATCTCGTGGCCATCTGCCGGCGTGCCGCGGAGTACAGGGCGCTCAGGGCTGAGAACAAGAGCCTCAAGAGCGAGATCCGGCGCCGCGATCGATCCCGCTCGGTCAAGCCGCTCGGGAAGTCGAAGCGGTTCTTGGAGGTTCTCCAGCTCGCCGAGCAGGTGGCCCCCACGGATTCGACGGTGTTGATCCTGGGGGAGAGTGGCACCGGGAAAGAAGTCGTGGCGCGTTACATCCACGAGTTGTCGGACCGAAGCGAAGGGCCGTTCTTTTCCATCAACTGCGGGGCGCTGCCCGAGAGCCTACTCGAGTCGGAGCTGTTCGGCCACGTGAAGGGCGCTTTCACCGGCGCCGTGAAGGACAAGGATGGTCTGTTCGCGGCCGCGCGTGGAGGCACGTTCTTCCTGGACGAGATAGCCGAAATGAGCGCGGCCACGCAGGTCAAGCTCCTGAGAGTGCTCCAGGAACGCGAGGCGCTGCCGGTGGGCGGGACCGAGCCGGTTCCGGTGGACGTGCGCGTGATCGCTGCCACCAACCGCGACCTGGACGAGGAGATGCGTCGCGGGTCGTTTCGCCAGGATCTCTACTATCGGCTCAACGTGATCTCGCTGCATCTCCCCCCTCTGAGAGAGCGCCGGGAGGAGATCCCGATACTTGCGGAGGCCTTCCTCGCTAGGATCGCCGAGGAACGCGGCGAGCCCGTGAAGCGGCTGGACGAGGATGGGTTGGACGCGATCTGTGCCTACGACTGGCCCGGCAACGTGCGCGAGCTGGAGAACGCGCTCGAGCACGCCGTCGTGTTGAGCAAGGGCGACGCGGTGACTCGTCAGGCGCTGCCCGAGCGGGTCACGTCACCCAAGGCGATGCCGCTCGTCTCGGAGGCCGTTCCCAAGAATCCTCCCCTCGATGTCGTCGAGCAGGCCTACATCCTGTGGGTGCTCCAGGCCGAGGGCGGCAACAAGACCCGCGCAGCCGAAGTGCTCGGGATCGATCCTTCGACGCTCTATAGGAAGCTCGCGCGCTACGCAGGTCGCAGTGAATAGACGGACGGGGACGCGGGGTGCGGACGTGGTGCCACGCTCCGCGGACCTCATTGGCCTGGCGAACCTGGAGCGCCTCGGGCGGGCGGACGCCTTCAATCGCTGGGTGTACGATCGTATCCAACCCTGGATCGGGGGCCGTGTGCTCGAGGTCGGCGCGGGCATCGGCAACCTCTCACAATTCCTCGTGCATAGCGATCGCACCGTGTTGGCCGAGCCGGACCCCGGCCATCGAGCGCAACTGAAGCGTCGCTTCGGCCATCTTCCCCAGGTAACGATCGTCGAGCTCGAGCTTCCGAATGCGCTGCCGGATCTGGAGGGCGAGAGATTTGACAGCGTGGTGTGCGTCAATGTGCTGGAACACGTAGAGGACGATCGTGCGGCGCTTGCCGCCATGAGGCGTTTTGTTCGGCCCGGAGGTGGTTTCTTGGTGCTCCTCGTGCCTGCGCTTCGCTGGTTGTACGGTACCCTGGACCGGGCGCTGGGCCACTACCGGCGCTACACGCCTGGCGAGCTGGGCGAGCTGTTCGAGGCGGCGCACCTCAGACTGCGTCACCTGGAGTACTTCAATGTGGCGGGTATCCCGGGCTGGTGGCTCGTTGGCCGAGTGCTTCGGCGGGAGGTGATCCCCTCGGGCAGCCTCGCCCTGTACGACCGGATGGTCCCCCTGTTCCGTATGGAGCGTTTCCTACCGTGGAGAGTGGGGCAATCACTGGTTGCGATCGGAGAGGTTCCCGTATGAGCGCGGCCCGCGAACGCAGCCCCGTGCGCGTGAGCGTCCTTGTACCCGTTTACAACGAGGCGGCGAGCGTCCGAGAGGCCATCGAGCGGCTGCGGGATGTGCCTCTCCAGTTGGAGATCATCGCGGTGAATGATGGATCGGGAGACGACAGCGGCAAGGTGCTAGACCTGCTCATGGCCGAAGGAGTCGTCGATAAGGTCATTCACCATTCGCGCAACCGCGGAAAAGGAGCTTCGGTTCGGTCGGCGCTCGCGCTGGCCACAGGCGACGTAGTGGTCGTACAGGACGCCGATTTGGAATACGACCCCGCGGAACTGCCGAGGCTGCTCGAGCCGATTGTGCAAAACAAGGCCGACGCGGTATACGGCTCCCGGTTCCAGAGCGGGCCGCGGCGGGTGCTCTACTTCTGGCACTCGATGGGCAACCGGTTTCTCACACTGGTGTCGAACATGCTGACGAACGTCAACCTCACCGACGTGGAGACGTGTTACAAGATGATGCGGCGCGATCTGGCGCAGTCGCTGCCTCTCACGTCCGATAGATTCGGCATCGAGGTGGAGCTGACCGCCAGGCTCGCGCAGGCGAAGGCGCGCATCTGGGAGCTTCCCATCAGCTACAGCGGGCGGACCTACGAGGAGGGGAAAAAGATAGGTTGGCAAGACGGCGTTGCCGCGCTGTGGCACATTTTGCGGTTCAATCTCTTTCCGCGCCGACCGGCTCCGGCGGTCTCCCGCACGGCAGAGGCCGCTCGCCGCTGAGGCTGCGAGCCCTCCCAGAATCATCGTGAGCGATATCGAGGCACGAGACCTCCCGCTGGACAAGCGCGAGTGGATGTCGCTCGGGGGGGTCGTGTTATTGGCCCTGGCCGCCTACGCCCTCAGTGTCGGTCACGATTTCACGTACGACGACGTCCTGATCATCAGGGACAACGAGCGCCTGCACTCCATCGCCAATTGGAGGCAGATCCTGGCGTCTCCGTGGTGGCAGGACGCCCTGTACCGGCCTTTCACCGCACTGACATTCGCCGTGGATTGGTCGCTCACCAACGGAGACCCGGGCTGGTTCCATGCGGTGAACGTGCTGCTCCACGGGGCCGTGACCGCGCTCGTCTTTCTACTCGCACGAGGCATGCTGCCTGCGCTGGGAACCTGGTGTACCGCGGCGCTCTTCGCGGTGCACCCGGTGCACGTGGAGGCGGTGGCCAATGTGGTGGGGCGGGCGGAGCTGTTGGCAGCCCTGTTTCTCACTGCCGCAGTGATCCTATATCGCTTCGACGGTCTTCTCGCGGAACGGGGATCGGTCGGTTGGCGGCGCGCGGCGACGTCTCTCGGCGTACTGGCCGCAACGCTGCTGGCCCTGGCCTCCAAGGAGATGGCGTTCGTGGGACCCGGGCTGCTGTTGCTCGCGGACTGGCATCATGCGTGGAGCACGGGTTCCACGCTCCGCCGCGCACTGAATCGACACCCCGTGCTGTGGATCGCATCGGTCGTACTCACCGCTGAGTGGCTATGGATCTGGACGGGGGTGCTTGGTGGCGTCCGGGGGGGTGCCGAGGCTCCGGGGCTCCTGGGAGCGGGGCTCGGCCAGCGTGCCGTGGTGATGGCGCCGGTCGTCATCGAGTACCTGCGCCTGCTCCTCCTCCCTGCGCGTCTCTCGGCCGACTACTCGCCCGACTTTCTGCCGGTGGCGGAACATCTCACGCTGCGCGGCGTGGTCGGCGCCATGCTCCTCGTCGCCGTTGTCTCGGGAG
>JBHIEQ010000264.1:0-4419 GCA_046760725.1 Gemmatimonadales bacterium | reverse complement strand
CGGGCCGGGAACCGCCCAAACGTTCCGCGTCTCGGGACGCGTAGTTGACCTGGAGACCGGCCGGGCCGTTGAGCGGGCCCGCGTCCAACTGCTGGGCGTGGGCGACACGCTACTGACTGCGGCGACGTCCGATTCAGACGGCGGGTTCGTTCTTACAAGAATCTCACCCGGAAGCTACTCGGCGGTCGTCTTGGCGGTCGGGTATCAGGCGCGGCGGCTCACGGCCATCGCGGTGACCGGCCGCGACCTCGATCTGGGCAGAATCTCCCTGTTGCCCCAGGTGCACCGGCTGGGAGCTCTAGTCGTAACCGCGTCACGTGAACCGCAGTCGATCCTCGAAGCCCCGGCCTCCGTATTCAGAGTCACGCCCCGGGAGCTGCGCGAGCGGCCTGCCATCACCGTGGCCGAGCACCTGGGAGGCGCCACCGGAGTAGATATCGTCACGACCGGTCTCACCCAGCACAACATCGCCGCCCGCGGGTTCAACAACCTCCTGTCGGGCAGCCTGTACGAGCTGATCGACTACCGCTGGGCGGCCGTCCCTTCCATACGAAGCAACACGTACAATCTCATTCCCGTGGCCGACGACGACATCGAGCGCATCGAGATCGTCCTAGGACCGGGATCGGCGCTCTACGGCCCTAACGTGGATCGCGGCGTCATGCACATCGTCACGCGGTCGCCGCTGGAGTCTCAGGAGACCAGCGTGAGCCTAATGAGCGGGATACGAGGGGCGCAGCGCGCGGAATCCAGGAGCGCCGCAGATCGATCCTTCGTTCAGGCATCGGGCCGACACGCGGGCATGATTGGTGAGCGCATCGGATTCAAGGTCTCGGGGCTCTACCTCAGCGGTAACGACTGGCAATCGGTGGATCCGGCCGAGATCCGAGCGAGGAACGCGGCCATCGGAGCGGGGGCGGACCCCGACACACTGCTAATCGGACGGCGCGACTTCGAGACTGGACGCTACACCATGGACGCCCGCGTGGACGTGCGGGTGGGCCGCGAGGGAACGTTCACGCTGTCAGGCGGAGCGGCACACCTCGAGAGCGGCGTGGAGCTGACGCCGGTCGGAGCGGCCCAGGGACTCGACTGGACCTATACCTACCTCCAGGCTCGGCTGCGGAAGCGCTCCCTCTTTGTTCAGTCGTACGTCAACCTGTCGGACGCAGGCCGGTCATTCCTCTTGAGAGACGGCCAGCCGATCGTGGACAACTCCTACCTGCTAGCCGCCCAAATACAACATGGTTCAAACATCGGGTCACGCCATCGCCTGCTCTACGGGGCCGACCTCATTCGAACGGTTCCACGAACCGAGGGGACGATCTCGGGGGTGCACGAGAACGACGACGAGCTGACCGAGGTGGGGGCGTATCTCCAATCGGAGACCGACCTCAGCCGGATGACGACCCTGATTCTCGCCGGACGCGTTGACCACCACAACCGCGTGGGCGGCACCGTGTTCTCACCGCGCGCGGCACTGGTCATTCGGCCGGGTGACCTGCACAGCGTGCGCTTCACGTATAACCGTGCGTTCAGTCAGCCATCGACGCAGCACCTGTTTCTGGACATCTCGTCGAGCCCGAGCCTGGGACCGTTTACCGAATTCGGCGTGCGCGCCATCGGTGTGCCCAGCACGACCGGCCTCACCTTCCGCCGAGAGTGCAATGGCGGGCTGTGCATGTACTCCCCCTTCGGGGCGGACCCGTCCCGACCCCTGGCGGTTGACGCCGCACCCTACTGGCAGAACGCGATCGACGGACTGGCCGCCGCGACTCGACAGCTGACCGGATCTTCTCTCGATCCGGCGTTCGAGGCGTTTCTGCGAGGTCTCGATCCCAGGGGCAACGTGGCTCCCGCACTTCGCAAGTTCGACGTCTCGGCCCTTGCGCTTGGCGACCCGCTCGATCCCCAGTCCGTAACCGATATCGCTCCCATCGGCCCGAGCATCACGAACACGCTGGAGATCGGATTCAAGGGCTTCTTGCCGCCCCGCGTGTTCCTAGGACTCGACCTCTACGCGACCCGCGTCGAGAACTTCGTGGGTCCGCTTTCGATCGAGACTCCGAACGTCTTCCTGGACCCCGTGACCCTTGAGAGCTTCCTGCAACCCCAGCTGGAGGCCTTCGGCATGACGCCGGAGCAGGCGACGCAGACGATCAACGGACTCGCGGCCGTCCCCCTCGGGACCGTGACGCCGACCGAGGTTACTGGGCCCCCGACCGACGTGTACGTGACGTTCCGGAGCTTCGGGAAAGTCGAGCTGTGGGGCGCGGACTTGTCGGCCACGCTCCCGCTCAGCGAAGCGCTGGAGGTGGCCGGAACCTACTCCTTCGCGAGCAAGAACTATTTCAGGAACGTGGACGGGATAGACGACATCGCGCTCAATGCTCCCAGACACAAGGGCGCCCTGTCGGCTCGGTACCGCAACGAGTCGCGCCGCGTGGCGCTGGAGGCGCGCGGTCGCTACGTGGGGGGATTCGAGGTCCGCTCGGGTGTTTACCGCGGCACGGTCAAACGCTACGCCCTGATCGACGCGAACATCAGCTTCCCGCTACCGCTAGTCGGAGCGGGAGAAGTAACAGCCAGTGCGCTCAACCTGTTCGACAGCAAGCACCGGGAGATCATCGGCGCCCCCGAGATAGGGCGCATGCTGTTCGTGCGCCTGGCCCACACGTTCTAGCCCGCGCTGCCTTCACCCCGCCGCGCGCTCACCTTCGCCCACGTATCCCGCAGTGTCACGGTGCGGTTGAACACCAGGGCACCCGGCCGCGAATCCTCAACGTCGCTCACGAAGTAACCCTGCCGCTCGAACTGGTAACGCGTGCCGGGGGGGTCGTTCGCCACACTAGGTTCGATGCGTGCGCCTGACAACACCTCGAGGGACTTGGGGTTCAGGCAATCCGTGAAGTCCCTGCCGTCATCCGTCGCGTCGGGATTGGGCACGGTGAACAGCCGGTCGTACAGCCGAACCTCGACAGGCAGCGAGTGCGCGGCCGATACCCAGTGAATCGTCCCCTTCACCTTGCGTCTGTCCGGTGCGTTGCCGCCGCGTGTCTCGGGATCGTAGGTGCAGCGTATCTCCACTACAGCCCCTGTTTCGGGATCCTTCACGACCTCGGTGCAAGTCACCAGATATCCATACCGCAGCCGCACTTCCCTGCCGGGCGCTAGCCGGAAGTACTTTGGAGGCGGCTCCTCGCTGAAGTCGTCCCGCTCGATGTACAGCTCCCGCGAGAAGGGAAGCTTGCGCGATCCCTCCTTGGGCACGTCGTGCGGATAGTAGGGGGCGTCCAGCTCTTCCACCCGATCCTCAGGGTAATTCACGATCACCACCTTCAAGGGCCGTAGCACGCACAACACGCGCGGCACGCGCACGTTGAGGTCGTCTCGGATCGCGTACTCCAGCTTTTCCACGTCCACGCGGCTGTCCGTCTTCGCCACGCCGACCATGTCACAGAAGTTGCGGATCGCCTCGGGAGTCACACCCCGCCTTCGCAGCCCCGCGATGGTAGGCATTCTGGGGTCGTCCCACCCCGCCACGTGGCCCTCCTCGACGAGACGCACGAGCTTGCGCTTGGAGAGCACCGTGTAGTCGAGGTTGAGCCTCGCGAACTCGGTCTGCTCCGTTCGGGGGCGCTCTATGCCGGCCGCGTCCAGCACCCATTCGTACAGCTCGTTGTTGTCCTTGAACTCCAGGGTGCAAAGAGAGTGGGTGATGTTCTCGATGGCGTCCGACAGACAGTGCGTGAAGTCATACAGCGGGTAGATGCACCACTCGTTGCCACGCCGATAGTGCGACGCGTGGCGGATGCGATACAGCACGGGATCGCGCATCAGCATGTTGGGATGCGCCATGTCGATCTTGGCACGCAGCACGTGCTCGCCGTCGCCAAACTCCCCGCTTTTCATTCGCCGGAACAGGTCCAGGTTCTCCTCGACCGACCTCTCGCGG
This sequence comes from Gemmatimonadales bacterium, assembly GCA_046760725.1. Classification (GTDB taxonomy): domain Bacteria; phylum Gemmatimonadota; class Gemmatimonadetes; order Gemmatimonadales; family GWC2-71-9; genus JBHIEQ01. The sequence continues at coordinate 464 of JBHIEQ010000264.1, read as the reverse complement.
TACGGGCTCTCCTTTCCCGGCTCGGTTACGGTGCCCCGGTACTCCCGGATCTCCTCCTCGGTCAGGCTGTCAACGTACGCCTTGCCCGCCTTGATGATCTTGACCGCGAAATCGTACAGCCGCTCGAAGTAGTCGGACGCGAAGTACAGCCGATCGCCCCAATCGAACCCGAGCCAGCGGACGTCTTCTTGGATCGACCGCACGTACTTCATGTCCTCGGTCTCGGGGTTGGTGTCGTCGAATCTCAGGTTGCAGGTACCGCCCCACTCGGCGGCCAGGCCGAAGTTCAGGCAGCATGACTTGGCGTGTCCTATGTGCAGGTAGCCGTTGGGCTCGGGGGGAAAGCGCGTCGCCACCCGGCCGCCGTACTTCCCCGTCTCCACATCACGGGCGACCATGGCGCGGATGAAGTCGGGGCCCCTGGCGCGCGGCGCTCCCCGATCCCCACTGGACCAGTTTCCCGT
>JBHIEQ010000263.1:0-4429 GCA_046760725.1 Gemmatimonadales bacterium | reverse complement strand
GAGGATGCTGCTCGGTATTTGGAGCTGGCGCGGGCGCTGTTCCCGGGGTTCGCGGCTGCGGGAAGCCCGTATTGGCACTTGGCCGACGCGTATCGCCGCACGGGGGATATCAGAAAGGCGGCCGCCGCGCTGGAGGCTATGACAGGTATCAACGGTGACGATTACAGGGCGTTCACGGCGATGGCCGAACTGAGCGACTCACTCGGTGATGGGGCGGCGGCGGCCAGGGCGCTGGAGGGGGCGCTCTATGCATATCCGTTCGATGCTGCCGTACACCGCCGCCTCGCCGAGCTGGCGACCGAACAGGGCGATTTGCAGTTGGCCGTACGTGAGCGTCGCGCGATAGTGGCGCTGGACCCCGTTGACCGGGCTCAAGCGTTATACGATCTGGCGCTCGTACAGTTCCGGGCGGGATCGGTGGGTGACGCGAAACGGAGTGTGTTGCATGCTCTTGAGATCGCGCCCAACTTTGCCGCCGCTCCGGAGCTCCTCTTGGAGATTTATGGCAAGCATTGAGCGCACCGGAATGGTGTGGCTCGTGAGTCTCGTGGTGCCGGTGTTGGCAGCGGCACCACTCGACGCGCAGGGTCGGCCGTTTCGCGAGCGGTCACGCGTCGTTGCGGACGACATCGACTTCTCGGAGTTCAACTTGCCCTACAGTGGCCGGTTCAGGTTCGTGCGTCTTCGCTTCGCGGCCGATCGATACGGCTGGGGAAGGGGTGGTTACTTCGGTGGGAATTTCTGGTGGGACCATGACTATCCTCGGGCCGAGCGCCATTTCATGCGGATTCTGAGCGAGTTCACTACGCTGGTGCCAGATGCTGACGGCAAGGCGAGCAACATCCTTGCTCTGGACGATCCGGAGCTCCTGAAGTATCCGGTTGCCTACATGTCCGAGCCGGGCCACTGGACCATGACCGAACACGAGGAGGCCGGTCTCAGGGACTACCTCCTGAAGGGTGGGTTCGTGATTTTCGATGATTTCGAGGGAAGCGACTGGTTCAACTTCGAGGCGATGATGCAGCGGGTATTGCCCGGGCATCGTCTGGTGCAGCTCGATCCCTCGCATCCGATCTTCCATTCCTTCTTTGAGATTGAGTCGTTCGAGGGCTTCGTCCATCCCTACTCGGGTTGGCCCGCCTCGTTCTACGGGGTCTTTGAAGACAACGATCCGGGGAAGCGCTTGATGATCGTGGCGAATTACAACAACGACATCGGCGAATCGTGGGAGTTTTCCGATACCGGGTTCATCCCAATCGATCTGACGAACGAGGCGTTCAAGCTGGGTATCAACTACGTCGTGTATGCGATGACCCACTGACGGGAGGAGCATGGCAACGGAACCGGTAGGCCTGGAGGGCGCTGACGACATCGCGTTGGCCGACAAGCTTAAGGCGGGTAGAGAGCGCATTCTGGAGGAGCTACACAAGCTCATAGTGGGGCAGGACGATGTCGTGGACCAGGTGCTGCTGTCACTGTTCGTCGGGGGAAACAGTTTGATCGTGGGCGTGCCCGGCCTGGCGAAGACTCTCTTGATCCACACGGTCGCCCAGGTGTTGGATCTCGAGTTCTCGCGCATCCAGTTCACGCCCGATCTAATGCCGTCGGACATCACGGGGACGGATCTCGTGCAGGAGGACCCGGCGACCGGGGAGCGGCGCATGGTGTTCATGCCCGGCCCGGTGTTCGCGAACATCGTGCTGGCGGACGAGATCAACCGCACGCCTCCAAAGACTCAGGCGGCGCTTCTCGAGGCCATGCAGGAGCATCATGTGACGGTGCAGGGCAGGACTTACGAGCTGGAAGAGCCGTTTTTCGTGTTCGCTACGCAGAATCCCATCGAGCTCGAGGGCACGTATCCGTTGCCGGAGGCGCAGCTCGATCGCTTCATGTTCAACATCGTGATCGACTACTCGCCGGAGGACCAAGAGCTGGACATTGTGCGCAACACGACTTCTCTACAGGACTACCGCTTCGAGCATGCGGTTACGGGGCCCGACATTGTCGGATTCCAGAAATTGGTCCGCAAGGTTCCGGTAGCGGACCCGGTGTTGCGCTACACGGTCGCCCTGGTCCGTACGACGAGACCCAACGTGAACGGCGCGCCTGAATTCATTCGGAAGTGGGTATCGTGGGGGGCGAGCGTGCGTGCCGCTCAGTACTTGATCCTGGGTGCCAAGGCGCGAGCGCTGGTGCGCGGCCGGTATCATGTGACGTTCGAAGACGTCCGCGCCCTTGCCCATCCAGTGATGCGCCACCGTATCCTCAAGAACTTTCACGCCGAGTCCGAGCAGATCACGACAGACGAGCTGATAGACCGGCTGCTCGACATCGTGCCGACTCCATCCTCCGGAATGTGACGAGCACTCGGTTCCTCGACCCGCACATTCTGGCCAGGATCTCCAACTTGGAGCTGCTGGCTCGTACGGTGGTGGACGGTTTCATCAACGGACTACATCACTCGCCCTATCTCGGGTTGTCGATCGACTTCGCAGAGCACCGCCCCTACTTGCCCGGGGACGACATCCGCCGAATCGATTGGCGCCTATTCGGACGCACGGACCGGTTCTACGTGAAGCAGTTCGAGGCCGACACGAACGCGAACTTCAGCGCCTTGCTCGACATATCGGCGTCGATGAGATACGGCTCGGGCGAAATAACCAAGTTGGACTACGGCCGGTATCTGGCCGCGTGTCTTTCTTACTTCGCGAGGCGCCAGCGCGATCGCGTGGGGATCATCACGTTCGACGAGGATATCGTGCAACTGGTGCCGCCATCGGCAAAACATCTGGACATAGTACTGCACACGATCGACCGCGCTGTGGCCCGTGGCCGCAGCAGGCTGGGGAGCGCCCTCGAGAGAATCGCCGAGGCGCTGAAGCGACGCAGCATTCTGGTGCTGATATCGGATCTCTACGAGGAGCCGGACGTGATCATGCGGCATGTCGATCTCCTGCGCCACAAGGGCAACGACATCATCGTGTTCCATGTTCTCGATCCGGCCGAGCTGGAGTTCCCGTTCGAGGAGGCGGCACAGTTCGAGGACCTCGAGAGCGGGGAGCGGATGCCGGTGGTGCCCGAAGCGCTACGGAATGAATATTGTGCGCTCGTGACGCAGCACCTCGAGACTCTCGAGTACCGGATGGCGCTGAGCCGGATCGACTACTGCTTGTTCGAGACCACGAAGCCGATCGACTATGCGCTGTTCGAGTATCTCTCGCGGCGCGAGCGGTTGAGTAGGGTGCGCTAGTGGGGCTCATGTTTCTGACACCGCTCTTTCTGGTGGGCTTCGCAGCCGTGGCGATCCCCATCCTCATCCATTTGACGCACCGGGAGCGCCGGGAGGCAGTGTCATTTCCCTCTCTCATGTTCCTGCGACGCGTTCCCTTCCGAACGGTGAAGCGCCAGCGGATCCGACATTGGCCGCTGTTCATCCTGCGCGCAGCGGCGATCGTGCTTGCGGTCGCTGCGTTCTCTCGGCCCCTCGTGAAGGGGGGCGCGTTCGCGGGGGCGAACCCGGGGACGGCGCGCGAGGTCGTGATCCTGTTGGACCGGTCATACTCGATGGAGTACGGTGAGAGATGGTCGCGCGCTATCGGCGCTGCGCAATCGGAGGTGGACGGACTTCGACCGGAGGACCGCGCGACGATCGTCCTCTTTTCGGACCACGTCGAAGTGGCTAATCAGCCCACTGCTGACCGCGTGCTCCTCGCGGGACTGCTCCGAGACGCGCGGCTCAGCTCCGGCCGCACACGGTACGAGCCCGCGCTGCAGGTCGCGAGGGATGTGCTCGAGGCGTCCCGGCTGCCGCGACGGGAGGTCGTGCTGATCACCGATTTCCAGAGGACGGGATGGGCCAGTCAGAGTGCGTTGCGCATGCCTGACGGCACGACCGTTCGCGCCGTCGATCTGTCGGATCCCGATCCCGCCAACGCGGCGGTGGCCGGCGTGCTGCTCGAGCGAACGGGTGATGGCGGTGGCCGGGTCCATGCCACGGCTCGGTTGGTGAACAACGGCGCCGCCGCGCTCACGGATATACCGGTCAGACTCGAGATAGCGGATGATGTCGTGGAGACCAGATCGCTGGACGTCGGGGCCGGGAGTTCCGCGATCGTGCGGTTTGCGGGCGTCCCGGTACCCAACTACCTGACGAGAGGCCGGATCGTAGTGGAGAGCGACGCTCTGCCGGGTGACGACGTGTTCCGCTTCGTGCTGTATCCGGAATCTCCCCTGCGGGTTCTGGTGGTGCACCATCCACGCGCCACGGGCGACGAATTGCTGTATCTTCAGCAAGCCCTGGGAATCGGTCGATCGCCACCCGTTGCGGCGGAGTTCAAGGCCGCCAATCGGGTGGCACCGGAGGATTTCGCGGGTGTGGACGCGGTGATCGTCGATGATGCCGCGGTCCCTCGAGGCGCTAGTGCGCGAC
>JBHIEQ010000262.1:0-4430 GCA_046760725.1 Gemmatimonadales bacterium | reverse complement strand
CGATGGCGGTTGCGGTGGGCCTCGCCGTCGTCCTGGCGGGCATTGGAATCGGTCTGGCTCTCAGTTCAGACATCCGGCTGGTCGGTCCGGGGGCCGAGGCGCCGGACTTCTACGCTTTCGACGTCAGGGCGGGAGACACCTTGCGGTTCAGAGATGCTTACGTCGGTGACGTGGTGCTTCTCAACGTATGGGCGACCTGGTGTCCGGCTTGCGAAGAGGAGATGCCGTCCATGCAGCGGCTCTACGAGCAATTGGGGCCGGAGGGTCTCAAGGTCGTTGCGGTGAGCATCGACAAGGCCGCTCCCGGGTTCGTGTTGCGGTGGGTCGAGGAGCGCGACCTGACATTTGATATTCTGCAGGACCGTGCGGGGCGCATCGAGCAGATCTACCAGACGACGGGTGTGCCCGAGAGCTTCGTTATCGACCGTGACGGCGTGATCGTGAAGAAGGAGATCGGGGCGGCCGAGTGGGACCATCCGGCACGGGTGGCGCTATTCCGGCACCTGCTCGAGCTCAGCGCTTCCGATTCTGATGCACGGCAGCCCTAGGGACACATGAGGAATCGACCGTCTGCCGACGACGTACTCAGGTCGTCGCACTGCGGGCACGCCGGAGCTGCTCCTGCCAGGGGTAGGCGCTCAAGTTCCACGGCCGATCTGGTCCGCGGCATCTGGCGGGAGAACCCGGTGTTCCGCCAGGTGCTGGGATTGTGTCCGGCACTCGCCGTCACCAACACGGTGGCAAACAGCCTGGCGATGGGCATCGCCACGTTTTTCGTGTTGACTGGGTCCAGTCTCCTCGTCTCAACCTTCCGGCGCGTGATTCCGCACGAAGTCCGGATCACCACCTATGTGGTAATAATCGCAACGTTTGTGACGATCGCCGACATGCTGATGGAGGCCACGGTGCCCGAGATCCACAAGGCTCTAGGGGCCTTTGTGTATCTCATCGTGGTCAACTGCATGATTCTCGGCCGACAAGAGGCCTTCGCTTCCCGCCAGCCGGTCGGCCGATCGCTGCTCGACGCAATCGGCACCGGCACCGGCTTCGCGATTGCCCTGCTAATGATGGGCGGCATCCGCGAGGTTGTCGGCAGCGGGAGTTTCCTTGGTGTCCCGCTCTTCGGTTCACACTACCAACCATGGATCGTGATGATTCTACCGCCGGGAGGGTTTTTCACGATCGGGTTCATCTTGCTGGCGTTCGCGTGGCACGAGCAGCGTAGTGCTGCCAAGCGGCAGGAGCAGTTCTTGACCCAGCGAACGCTGGAGAGTCGAGCGGCGTGATGGGCAACCTCGTTTGGATCTTCTTTTCCGCCATGGTCGTGAACAACTTCACGCTCACGTACTTCCTCGGCCTCTGCCCCTTCATGGGAGTTTCTGCCAGGCTCTCTACGGCGCTCAGAATGGGTGCCGCCGACATCTTCGTTCTGGTTATCACGGCCATTTGCACGTGGATCTTGAATACGTTCGTACTCGCCTACGCGCCATACCTCAGATTGATCTCTTTCATCGTCGTGATCGCGTCGGTGGTGCAGATCGTCGAGATGGTCATCAAGAAGGTGAGTCCGCGACTGTTTCGTGAGCTCGGTATGTTTCTCCCGTTGATCACCACCAACTGTGCCATTCTTTACCTCGCGATCTTCCAGACGAACCGGGGCTACGGATTTCTGGAGGGGTTGTTCTTCGCACTCGGTGCCGGCGCAGGACTGACGCTCGCTCTCGTGTTGATGGCCGCCATTCGGGAGCAGACCGAGCTGGCAAGCGTGCCCGCATTCGCTAGGGGTACGGCATTGGTCTTCCTTATCGCCGGAATCCTCTCGCTGGCGTTCATGGGATTCGGCGGACTGTTCAGCACTGTATGATCGCCGTAGCCGCGGTTGTGGTGTTCGCGCTGCTGTTCGCCGGCCTCGCCTTCGTGCAGAGGGAGAACCGGGGTACGGGCTGCTGCCGTGGTTCTCCAGATCGAGACGATCCCAACCTGTGTGACGACTGCCCACTGAAGCGCAGCTAGGAGCTTGATCTTGTTTCCAACGCTCTTTCGAATCGGACATTTCTCGATATCCACGTACGGTGTGGTCGTGGCAGTGGCGTTCTTCGTCGCCGGATGGGTCGTGGCCCGCGGGTTCCGGGAGCGAAAGCTCTCCGGCGACGACGCGTGGAGCCTGGTGATCTACGGGCTGTTCGGAGGTTTCGCCGGCGCGAAGCTGTACTACGTCCTGCTGCATGGCGACTTTGGCGCGCTGCTCGCGAGGGGTGGATTTGTGTGGTACGGCGGACTGGTCGGCGGTGCGGTTGCGGTCGCAGTCGGGATCACGCTGAAGCGGCTCCCCTTGGGTGCCGTGGCCGACGCCATCGCCCCGGGGCTGGCGATCGGACATGCCATTGGGCACGTCGCGTGCTTCTTCTCGGGCGACAGCTACGGAGTGCCCTCGAATCTGCCTTGGGCTGTCGCGTTCCCGCGGGGTGCGCCACCGTCCACGGCCGGCGTGCTGCGGTCGGAGTTCGGCGTGAGCCTGCCCAGTGACATCCCCGACACCGCGCTCGTCACCGTGCACCCAACCATGCTCTACTCCGCCCTCGCGTTGCTGGCGGCGTTCGGTGTGCTTTGGTGGCTGCGCCGTCGCCAGGGACCCGCAGGATGGCTCTTCGGGCTGTACCTGGTGTTCTCTGGTGTGGAGCGCTTTCTGGTCGAATTCGTGAGAGCGAAGGATGACCGACTTCTCTGGGGATATACAACGGCCCAAGCGTTCGCCGTGGCGGCGGTGGCGCTCGGTGCGACGCTGCTCGTGATGTTGCACATGAGAGCACGCCGAACGACGAGCCCTATGACGGCCGGCGCTCACTGAGCCCGACGGCGCCGGACCGGGAGCCGCCACGCGGATCGGGACATTTCAACAGCAAGGAGGATCGCAAATGAGTCGCTCGAGATTGTCCGCCGCGGGTCCTTGGGCCGTGTTCGTGTTCTACCTCGCCGTCGCCCTGGAGGCGATCATCATGATCACGCCCTTCACGGCCTATTTCTACTCCGTCTATGCTCCCGTACTGGAATTCCTCGAGAGTCATTCGAGCACAGCCTGGCTAACGAGCTTCTTTCTTCCCCACATCAGCTCGAGCGACGATCTGTTCCTTACCGGCCTAGCCTACCTCGGTCCCGTGCTCCTGGCCGCGGGTCTCGGCATATTCCTGGTGTGCGCATTCCAGGTTTACTCCGCCAAGCTACTGCGGCGGGGAGTGGTGACTAAGGGCCTGTACCGACAGGTCCGACACCCACAATACCTCGGCCTCGCGATTGCCGGTCTCGGACTGCTGCTCTATTGGCCCCGTTTCATCATCCTCGTGCTGTACATAGTGATGCTGTTTCTCTACTACGTGCTGGCGCGCGATGAGGAGCGACGAATGACCCTGCGGCACGGCGCGGCATACGAGACCTACGCGCGATCAATGCCGATGTTCGTGCCAGGGAGCCCTGGCCGCCGGCTGGCCGACCGCATGAGCGGCAGACGGCCGGCCCGTGCCGTCGCAGTGACGGCCGTATTCGGCGCAACCCTGTTGCTTTCACTCGCGGCAGCCTTGGTCTTGCGAAGCTACTCGGAGTCCCGGCTGATCACGCTCAACGCGGGTAACATTTTGGCCATCTCGCTGAGCGGCGGTGACGAGAATGCGCTGAAGCGACGGCTCGACACTGCGCTAGGCGACCCGGGCGTTCGGCATCGGCTTGCCGCACACCCGCCGGAGCACACATTGGTCGCCTACGTCGTGCCGCAACAATACATGATGCAGCATCTGATCGCCGATCTAGGCGAGCACGAAGCGCATCACGGCGGCGGCGACAACGGCGGCATGATGTCCGCCTTGAAACACCTTGGTGAGATGTATGCTTTGCGGCCCCTCCGTCAGCTGCGGACGGGCGCCGCATCTCCGGGACAACGGGTCATCTTCACAGAAGCTCGGACTCCAGCGGATGAGGCCGTCCCGCTACATCGGGCCCTGGCACCGGGAGTGTTGCGATACCCGCTGTTCTTCACGGACATTGAGGAGAATCGAGTGACGATGTCGATGGACGTGCCGCCGCGTCACACGTGGGGCACCATACCCGTGCCGGCATTCTAGCGGCGAGCACCGAGATCGCCTGCCAGCACTTTGCGCGCGGATAGCGATCTTTCCCCCAATCAGTGGGCGATGTCACCGTGCGTGCAGCTCGTCCCGTCGCCTGTCTCCTGCACGTAACTGTCGTGGAGCCAGTCACATAGGATTCGCGGAACCGCTGCCCAAAACTTGCGGTACGCTCACTCGCAGTCGATGATACCGCGTGACCGCTCGCCGTTTGGGCGGCGCGCATGACGTTGCACCGCCGGTCTGGGTGCGACGGGCACAGTTACGTAAGGAGGACAGTCATGGAAGTACGCGACCCGGTGTGTGGAATGCGGT
>JBHIEQ010000261.1:0-4440 GCA_046760725.1 Gemmatimonadales bacterium | reverse complement strand
TGCGGGGTTGTGGCATCAACACCTATAAGATCGCCTACGGACCATCATCGGGAGGGACGGGTTGGGAACCCGCCAAAATGACCGACCAACGGCGGCGCGAATATAGGAGATGAGCGTTTGGGCGTCAAGCAAAATTGATTTTCCACATCACAAACCATTCATCGACAACGAGTTCGGCGCTTTGTCCACGCCGCTACCGCTGACGCATGTGCTGGTGCAATCCCGTCGTATAGGCTAAGTGACTTCTAGGTAATGAGTTACACTCTCTGGATATGTGCGGCCATTGTGGGAAAGTTGTTGATACTCTTGGGGATTAAAGAAAGTCCTCCAGAGTCTCGAGTATGACCTCTTCAGGCACGGGTATGGTCCAGTTTCCGTGGGAGTCGCGGGCCGGATTCCCCAGAGTTTCGAGCAGTGCAAACCTGACAGTTCGCTCGCGCACTTTCTTATCCTTCTCCATTGCGTCGAGTAACGCGCCCGGGTCGACACCTTCGGGAAGGGAGGTAGGTAGGTCCAGTTCTTGGAGCCCCTCCAGGAGCTGCGTTGTGAGCCCGGGATCGCTGATTCCCACGCGCCGCCCCAGTTCGGCTTCGATGAGCATCCCCAGTGCTACTGCTTCGCCGTGGAGCAGCTCGTAGCCCGTCAGCGCCTCGACGGCGTGTCCGGCCGTGTGGCCGAAGTTCAGGATTGCGCGGCGGCCCCGCTCGTGGACGTCCTCACTGACGACCGCCGCCTTGATCTCGATGCTGCGACAGACTGCATTGAACAAGGCTTCTCCGTTACGCTCGAAGATCGCGTCGCGATCGGCGAGCAGTCTCTCGAAGTAGGCCGTGTCGGCGATCGCCCCGTGTTTCAGAGCCTCCGCGAGCCCCGCGGCCATGTGGGGTTCGGGCAACGTGGAGAGGGTCGCTAGGTCCGCCAGTACCTTGCGGGGTTGGTGAAACGCCCCTACCAGGTTCTTGCCGTGGTCCGTATCGACGCCCGTCTTGCCGCCAATCGAGCTGTCGATCATGGCGAGGATGGTGGTCGGTACCTGGATGTAGGGGATTCCTCTCAGATAGGTGGCCGCCGTGAAGCCTGCCAGGTCTCCCACGACCCCGCCTCCCACGGCGATGACCGTCGCATCTCGTCCCATTCGTGCCTCCAGCATGCGGTCGGTGAGTGAGCCCCAGGTGTCGCGGGTCTTGTTCCACTCACCGGAGGGGAAGGGGAAGACGACGCTCGGCGCGAGTTCCCCGAGTGCCGCGGCCAACTCGGCGGCATAGAGCGGCTGTACGATCGAGTCGGTAATCACGGCATAGGCCGCGGCGGAGCACGCTTCGTGGATCAGGTGTGGGGAGTCCTTGAGCAGCCCCTCGGCGACCACGATGTCGTAGCTACCCGTCTCCGTCGAGATCGGAATGGTCGCCCGGTTCACAGTCTGACCTCCCCCTCTATCACGGTTACCGCGCGTCCCCCGACCTGAACTCGGGAGATCTCGCCGTCTTCCCCGACGGAGATCGTCACCTCGATGCGGCTCGGTCGCCCGATCTCGATGCCCTGTTCGACGATCAAGCGTGCGAGTCCCGCGGGAGCGTCCACTATGCCGTGGTGGACGAGGTATGATCCGAGGGCGCCGGCGGCACTCCCCGTCGCGGGGTCCTCGGGAACCCCGAGTCCCGGCGCGAACATCCTGCAGTGCACGGTCGCCTCGGGGCTCTCCGTCTCGAGCGTGAAGCACATGGCGCAGTCGGATCCGAGGTCGCGAAGGTAGGTCGCGAGTTGACCGCCGGTGCCGCCGCTCGGCAGTGCGCGTAGGGCGTCGAGCGAGTCGATGGGCACCATCAGTTGCGGCAGCCCGGTTGATACGATCTGCGGTTTGGGTGCGTTCTTGACGAACCCGATGTCTCCCCCTAGGGCCGCGGACAAGGGAGCGGTGTCGGCCACCCACGTTCCGAACCGCGGCCGCGCCTGCACCATGTGCACCGCCGTCGGGTGTCCGTCCTTCATCTCGATCTCTACTGGGAGTACACCGGCGCCCGTTTCCTGCGTCACCTCCCCCACGCCCGCGTGCTCCAGATCGAGTTCCCGCAGTTCGGCGAGCAGCCACCAGGTCCCGATGGTCGGGTGTCCCGCCAGCGGGATCTCGGCGGTCGGCGTGAAGAACCTTATGCGGCGGGTGGCACGCTCGGACGGCAGGACGAAGGTGGTCTCCGAGAGGTTCATCTCCTTCGCGAGCGCCTGCATCCGGTCGTCGGAGAGTCCTCTGCCGTCGGGGAAGACCGCCAGTGCGTTTCCTGCGAGCGGTTGCGCGGTGAAGACGTCGAGTTGATGGAAGCGGTAGCTGGTGGGGCTCACCAGGTGTGGTCGGGTATGTCGGCCATCCGGTTGGCGAGGCGGCCGAGGGTGAACAGCAGATCCGAGAGCCGGTTGAGGTACTGGAGAATCTCCGGTGGAACCTGCGTGCTCCGGCTCAATTGCACGACACTGCGCTCCGTCCGGCGACACACGGTCCTCGCGTAATGCAGCAAAGCGGCCTTGGGGCTCCCTCCGGGTGTGATGAATGACGTCAGAGGATCGAGCTCTCGGTCCACGCGGTCGATCGTCTGCTCCAGCTCGGCGATCCGCTCGGGGGAGACCTTCGCTTTGCGGAGGGCCTTCTCCACTTTCGTTCGATCCGGGGTCGCGAGAAGCGCTCCGATCGCGAGCAGGTCGCTTTGGATTCGCTCAAGGAGCTCGTGTTCCAAGTCGGTCGGCTCGGCTGCGGCAGCTATGCCAATCGCGGCATTCAGCTCGTCCACGTCGCCGTACGCGGCGACCCGGGGGTCGTCCTTCGGGATGCGCCCTCCTCCGAAGAGTTGCGTGTCGCCGGCGTCGCCGGTGCGGGTGTAGATCTTCACGCTGCGGGTGAAGCTAGGCGTCGGGCCGGAGGGACGGTAGGGTGGTAGTCCACTCCTCTACCGTATGCCTACCCTGCGGGCGTATCATCTTGCGCATGCCGTCAGCGAGGAAGGCCCCTCGCCCATTCCGCGTTGCCGTCGTTGGGTCGGGTCCGGCGGGCTTTTTTTTGGCCGAGCGCCTTCTTGGCGTGAAAGACCCTCTCATCGAGGTGGACATGTATGAGCGTCTTCCGACGCCGTATGGCCTGGTGCGTTTTGGGGTCGCTCCCGACCATGAGAAGATCAAGAACGTGACACGCTCGTTCGAGCAGACTGCACGGAGGGAGGGCTTCCGCTTCTTCGGCAATGTCGAGGTCGGCAGGCACGTCTCGCTCGACGATCTCCGGAGGCATTACCATCAAGTGTGTTTCGCGACGGGCGCGCAGACGGATCGACGTCTTGGGATTCCCGGAGAGGATCTGTTGCGCAGCCATACCGCGACGGAGTTCGTGGCATGGTACAATGGGCATCCTGATTATCGCGATAGGGAGTTCGATCTCGGGGTCGAACGGGTCGCGGTGGTCGGCATCGGGAATGTGGCCGTTGACGTCGCTCGGATGCTGTGTCGCACGCCGGAGGAGCTCGCGAGGACGGATGTCGCCGACCACGCGCTCGTTCAGCTTGGTCGGAGCGGTGTGAAGGAGGTCTATATGCTTGGCCGGCGCGGGCCTGCACAGGCGGCTTTCACGACTCCGGAGGTCAGGGAGCTGGGCGAACTGGAGGGGGCTGATCTGGTGATTCTGCCCGAGGAGGCGGAGCTCGATCCCCTGAGTCGGGAGTCGCTGGAGCAGCGAGGAGACCGCGCGCTGGAAAAGAAGGTGCAGGCGGTAGCGGAGATGGCGGGCCGGCCTCTCAGGGGTAGACCGCGCACCCTCACGATCAGGTTCCTGGTCTCGCCGGTGGAGTTCTTGGGCGGCCGGGATGGGAGGGTGGTCGGCATGCGGATTGTGCGCAACCGTCTCGAGGATGATGGAGGCGGTCGCTTGAGAGCCCGCGCCACGTCCGAGACAGAAGAGCTTCCGGTCCAGCTCGTGTTTCGCTCGGTGGGCTACCGCGGTGTCCCGATCCCGGGCTTGCCGTTCGACGAAAGGCGGGCCACGGTGCCAAACGTGAAGGGTCGCGTGTGCGAGAGTGTTGATTCGGCTCGCCCGCTCCGGGGGATCTACGTGAGCGGGTGGATCAAGCGCGGGCCGATCGGCGTCATAGGCACCAATAAGCCGGACGCCCGAGAGACCGCTCAGGCGATGCTCGAGGATGCCTCTTGGGGGGTTACCCTTGCACCCGAGCACACCGACGAAGATGCTGCGGTTCGGCTAGTACGAGAGAGGCAGCCTGACTACATAAGCTTTACCGATTGGATGCGCATAGATACCGCCGAGACCGAGAGAGGCCGGGCCCTCGGTCGCCCGCGGGTGAAGTTCACCTCCGTGAGCGAGATGCTCGCGGTTCTCGGCAGAGGCGGCGGTCCCGCCTCGCGGGACACATCGAGATATTGCTGGGTGAGATGAGACTACATTCGGCA
>JBHIEQ010000260.1:0-4441 GCA_046760725.1 Gemmatimonadales bacterium | reverse complement strand
GAGGGGCGCAGCGTGCGCCAGATGGCCGAGAGCCTCGGCGTGCCCCGCAGTACGGTGGCCGACTACGTCTGCCGCATCGATGAGGCCGGACTCTCGTGGCCCCTGGCGGAGGACGTGGACGAGGATGCCGTGCTCAGGCTGCTCTTCGGCGAGGAGGGTGCGCTGAAGGGCCGGCGCCCGATGCCCGACTGGGCTGAGGTGCACGCCGAGCGCAAGCGGCCGGGCGTGACGTTGCAGCTCTTGTGGCTCGAGTACAAGCAGGACCACCCCGACGGGTACCAGTACACCCAGTTCTGCGAGCACTACCACCGCTGGCGGAAGCGGCTCGATCCCGTGCTGCGGCAGGTGCACAAGGCGGGCGAGAAGGTGTTCGTCGACTATGCGGGTCAGACCATGCCCGTGGTCGACCCCGCGAGCGGTGAGCTACGGCAGGCTCAGATCTTCGTGGGCACGCTCGGGGCCAGTAACTACATCTACACCGAGGCCACCTGGACGCAGAGCCTCCCCGATTGGATCGGCTCGCATGTCCGGATGTAACAGGACATTGCAGGTGTCCCGAGCCTGACGATCCCCGATAATGTCAAGGCCGGTGTACGCCACGCCTGCTTCTACGAGCCGGACCTCAATCCCACGTATCACGACCTGGCGACCCACTACGGTACGGTGGTGCTCCCGACCAGGGTGGCCAAACCCAGGGACAAGGCGAAGACCGAGACCGGCGTCCAGCTGGTAGAGCGCTGGTGCCTGGCACCGCTCAGAAACCACACGTTCTTCGGGCTGGGCGAGCTGAATCAGGCGCTGAAGCTCAAGCGCGACGCGCTCAATGACCGGCCGTTCCAGAAGCTGCCGGGCACCAGGCGGGAGCTCCTGGAGACCCTGGACCGGCCGGCCCTGAAGCCACTGCCGGCTGAGCCCTTCGAGTACTACGAGTCCAAGAAGGCCCGCGTCAACATCGACTACCACATCCAGGTCGATGGCCACCTCTACAGCGTGCCCTACACGCTGGTGCGGCAGGAGGTGGACGTCCGGCTCGCCGCCCGGATCGTGGAGATCCTCCACCGCGGCAAGCGCGTGGCGGCCCACGTGCGCAGTCACGCCAAGGGAGGCTTCAGTACCGATCCGGGTCACCGCCCCAAAGCGCACCAACGACATCTCGAATGGACGCCCTCACGGCTGGTCCGTTGGGGCAGCACCATCGGCCCCAACACCGCGAGGCTCGTCCAACAGATCCTCGAGAACAAACCCCATCCCGAGCAGGGCTACCGCGCCTGCCTGGGACTCATCAGTCTCGCGCGGCGCTACGGCAGCGACCGGCTGGAAGCCACCTCAACGCGCGCACTCAAGTGTCGCACCACCAGCTATCGCTCAGTGAAATCGATCCTCGAGCACGAGCTCGATCGCCTCGCACCCGAGGACACCGAGGTCCGCTTGACGCTACCCGCGCTTCACGCCCATCTGCGCGGTCCGGCCTACTACGCCACCATCACACCACCAGAGGAGACCGAGACCCATGCTACTGCAGCAAACGATCGACCGACTCCATGAACTGCGGCTCACCGGCATGGCCCAGGCCCTGGAAGAACAACGCGGCCAACCTGACCTTGGTGAGCTCGCCTTTGAGGATCGCCTGGCGCTGCTCCTCGAGCGCGAGGCCACCGCACGGGCCGATCGCCGGCTCGCCAGGCTGCTCCAGATCGCTAAGCTCCGTCTGCCGGCCATGGTCGAGGACATCGATTTCAAGACACCACGCGGCCTTGACCGCTCGGTGATCTTGCGCCTCGCCGGCTGTGACTGGATCCGCCAGCACCAGGTGGTGCTCATTGTCGGTGCCACCGGAACCGGCAAGACATACCTCGGCTGCGCCCTGGGTCACAGCGCCTGCCGCCGGGGGCTCAGTGTGCGCTACCTCCGGCTGCCACGGCTGCTCAATGATCTGGCCCTCGCCAAAGCCGATGGATCCTACGGCAAGCTGCTAACGAGTCTCGCCAAAGCCCAACTGCTGATCATTGACGACTGGGGCCTGGCGCCACTGGGCGATAGCGAACGGCGCGATCTTCTCGAAGTGATCGAAGACCGCTACGGCCGCAAGGCCACCCTCATCACCAGCCAACTGCCCGTCGAGCACTGGCACGATTTGATCGGCGACCCCACCTTTGGGGACGCCATCCTCGACCGCCTGGTCCACGGCGCACACCGCATCACGCTCAAGGGCCGGTCGATGCGAAGAACAGATGCAGAGAAGAGACAAGCCAAGAAAACCGCAACCAAGAAAGGAACAAACTAGACCAGCACCCAGACCCCGCTACCAGTGAGACCGTGTGAAACCGGGAGTTTCACCCCCGCGAGCAATGCGAGGCACACATTTCGCCTGTGCGCCACGATCGCACCCCGGGGAGACATCCCGCTACCCCCGCCTTCGGCGGTGGCATCACCCGGCTCGGGTCTCCACGCAGGATCCGGTGTCCGACACCACCGAACCAGGTGTCCGATATCGTCCGAAACGCGTGTCCGACTTCAACCGAACTGGGTGTCCGAATTCAGCGAAATACGCGATAACATTGACATGTCGCGATAACATTGGTTGAGTAGCAACGACAATCGCCCATTTGAACAGCGTTGGGAGGCAAAGGTGCTGAGAACTAGCCCTGGCAGGCTAGAGCGTGACCCGCCCTCCGGTGGGCGGCCGGTCAGCCGCGAGGTGCCGGACTGATGACCAGGCGCGTACCCATCCGGATGAATGTGGCCAACGCGCTACAGTGGCTCGGCACGCTGTACCGCAACCCCGCGGATGCGGTCAAGGAACACGTGAGCAACGCCATCGACGAGCACCTGAAGGCCGTAGAGCGGGGCGACGCCCACGCGCAGTGCACGGTGACGTTCCGTCTCCAAAAGAAGGACGTCACGATCGAGTATCCCTACGGCCTCAATCGCGACGAATTCGAATCGGCACTCCAGCGGGTGGCTGACTCCGCGAAGCGGCACACCGATGTCGCGCAAATTGGCCAGTTGGGAATCGGAATCTTCAGCTTCCAACAAGTAGGGCGGAAATGCACGTTCTACTCAAAGAAAGACCGGTCCTCCGAGACACTGCGTGTGATCCTGCGTGAGGGCGAGCAAGACGCGGAATTCGATCGAGCCCGCAAGCGGGAGTCACTCGAGGCTCCCGGCATCAAGATCGTCATCTCCGGGCTCAAGTTCGACCCTACGAGGAGACGCGGTCCGTTGGACCCCGACAAGCTCACACGGCTCTTCGCGGACAAGTTCAGCTCGTACCTCCAGAAGGGCTGGCTCGCCATCGAAGTCTGGCGCAACCGTGAGAAGCACGTAGTCGAGCCACCCTCGATCGATCTGCCACGGATCGGCGAAGGACTTGAGCGACTCGCGCTTCCGGGTTATCCGAGGCGCGAGGCTGTCCTAGAGCTTCACTTCGACCCCTCCGGAAAAGGTGCCGTGAGCGTCCGGCATTCCGGTGTTGTGGTAATCGAGGATCTCGCCAAGAGCGCGGCATACGGCCTCGAGGAAAGCGTTTATGGATCGGGGTTCGTCAAGGGGTCGATTGACGCCGATTTCCTTCAACCCCTGCCCGCGCGCACCGGATTTGACGAAAACCAGGCCTGGATTGGGTTCCTGGGCATTCTCGACCAAGTGAGACCGCACATCGAGGCCGAGGTAGAGGAACTCAAGGCTCTGGAGCGTGCGAAAGAGCTCTCGGAGGTCGAACGGCGCGCGGTTCAGCTGGCGCGCGAGATTCTGGACCTCGACGACTTCAGGGATCTCGAGCTTCCGGGTGGTTTGTCAAAAGGCCGCGCCCCCGCCGAGCGCGCGGCAGTGACGCCGACCGGCGAACGAACCGGCGAGCGGTCCCGAGAGCCGGGCGATCGCAGCGAACCCAGCGGTCACCGGTTCGCCTACGAGGAAATCCCGTTCGAGGACGGTGCCAGCCGCCACAGCAGGTATGTGAAGGGCACCGTTCAGGCCAACACGCTGAATCCCGACTACATCGCGGAGGCGGCGAGGGGATCCGACACCAAGCTGGGCTACGCGACCCTGCTGATCGGGAAGGAGGCTATCTCCTACAATGACAGAACGGGTGCCACAGACGAGCAGTTGGAGCGGCTCTTGAGCTTCCACTTCCGGCTGAAGAATCGGCTGGGTGTTGGCGGAGGGGGGGCGAAGAAGGTGGCCCCCAAGCGGCGGACGAGGAAGGTGCGCGAGGCATAGCTCAGCCGGCTTTGGGGGATGGACATCGTGGCACAGCACAGATCGATCCGATACGGTCAGCGCGCTTTGATCCGGGGCCAGCCGAGCGTACGTTATAGCACGTCGGCGGAAAGCAATCTGGGCCGGCTCATGTCGAACGAGCTTGACATCACTCGCCTCAACAGGCGCACGCGGTAGGACTATGCCCCTCAAGTACCGCGAAGACAAAGCGACCCAGGCA
>JBHIEQ010000259.1:0-4441 GCA_046760725.1 Gemmatimonadales bacterium | reverse complement strand
GACCCTCTCCAGGTAGTGGGCGACCCAGTCCACGGCGGCGTGGCCAGCACGTCTGAATTCGTCGGGAGTCATCGACTCTAGAACGCTTCGGCCATCGTGAGGTAGAGTCCGGTGGAGCTCTGTCCGATCCCGAAGTCGGCGCGCAGGTTGAGACCCTCCTCGGGACTCAACAGAAAGCGCAGACCCACGCCGCCCGACGTCCAGAAGTCTCCCGGTCCGAAATCTCGAACGTCGCGGGCCACTTGCCCCACTCCCAGGAAACCGACCGCGCCGAAGCGCCACCAGAGCGGCAGCCGGTACTCTCCTTGAAACGCCAGCAGGTTGCGATCGCGGTAACGACCGGCGAAGTAGCCGCGCAATAGCACTTCGCCGCCTAGTCCCGGAAGCAGATCGAAGGGCGGCGTGGCGGTCATCGCCGTCCACAGCGCCTGTAGGGCGAGCACTTGGTCCGGCCCGATTGTCACGTAGCGCCTCAGATCCACGCTGTAGCTCGCGAAATCATACTCGCTTCCCAGCAGTCCGTCGTAGAGCGCCGCTCGCATCTGGTGGTAGCTCCCCAAGCGCGGGTTCACGGTATTGTCGCGCGTGTCCCGGACGATCCAGATGCCCAACGAGACCGCGCGGCCGTCGCGCGTTCCCGGGATGTCGTCCCTCGCGAGCAGTCCGTTCTCCTTCGTTTCAACTAACTCGCGGTGCACGAACTGCGCCGTACCCCCTACGTACCAGCCCGACGCGACCTCACGCAGCAACTGCAGGCTGCCGTTGAACAGTCGAGGGGTGTAGTCCTCCTCGGCGCTCTCCGGCGCGTCATTGCCGATCCCCCAGAACGTGTTGGGAAACCGCATGAAGCTCGCCTCCGCGAGGAGGCGGCGTCGCCCGCCGTCCAAGAACAGATCCCCCTTTGCGGAGACGATGATCTGCTTTTTCAGTGTGTAAATGAAGGTCGGCTGGACGAGCGACGGTTGGATCCTGTCGCCGCTCGCCGGGCCGCCAAAGTAGTACAGGAGCGTCACCCCGAAAGCGGTGGACGTCTCCGGCGTGTAGAAGAAGAAGGGGAACGGAACGAGAGAGGAGGTGCGCTCCGCCCCCGAGTCCTGAGCGGCACGTGCGGGGGGACTCTCCGATGACTGCTGGGTCGCCGCACGTGGGGCGCACACAGCGAACCACAGTACGAGCAAACCGACGGGCGTGTTTCTCATAGTGATAAGGCTGCCGGACCCATCATGACCCGGATCCGGCAGCTGCGTCAAGCGCTCGCCTCGAGGCGCGCTCACCGATTGCCGAGCAACTCGTCCACTATGCGCTGAGCACCATAGATGTGCTCGAGCGCCTCCACGATCGCTTCGGCCCGCACGGACACAGCTCTCGCGGTCTCGGTCGTGTAGATGAAGTCACCCGACAGGCTCTCGATGTTGCCGTCGAAGATGAGACCCACGATCTCGGCCTCGGTGTTGATGACAGGGCTTCCGGAGTTACCGCCGGTTATATCGTTGGTGCTCACCATGTTCAACGGCGTTGACATATCGAATTCCGACGGCGGATCGAGCCACCGCTCCGGCAACTGCCACTCTGCGCGATCGCCGTGCGAGTAGTATCGGTCGTACATCCCGTAGAACGTGGTGTGCGGTGGAGCCAACGTTCCGTTGTACTCGTAGCTCTTCACCACGCCGTCAGCGATCCGGAGGGTGAACGTGGCATCCGGTGCGACCGAGGTGCCGTAGACCTCGAACATCGCCCGTGCCAGTTTGGGCACCAGTATTCGCTCGGTTTTCTGCAGCTCCTGGTACCGCCGGTCGAGCGGATTGCGCCGGGCCATCGCTTCGCGCATGAGTCTCAAGGCCGGATCGTCGCTGGTCCGGATTGACTCGGGATCATCCAAGAGCGCCTTTCGCATCGCGGGATCGGTCAGCGCCCTCGCCTCCTCGGTGAGAGCCTGTGCGGCCTCTTCCGGCGAGCGGCCGGCCAGCGCATGCTGCACGAACGGGTCGCCCTCTCCCAGCAGGTACATAGCATCTTCGATTTGCGCTTGCAGTATGTGGTGGTCGAGCATGGGATTGATCGGCGCCGTCTCGATTCGCCGGCGCATGAGCTCGACTAAGCTGTCGGGCGCGGTTCTCGACGCCGCGCTGTCGGCGTACTCGAGCATCTGCCACGCGGTCGCGAGCGTCTGTGACCGTAGAATGCCGCCCTGGGCCAGGGCGTTGAGAGTAGGTGAAAGTTCGGCCATCTGACGTCTCAGCCCGGCGATGTCGTCCCACAGGGAACCGTACTTCTCGTTCAGCGTGGGATCGTTCCTCACCGAGTCGCGGAATTGCCGTTCGAACGCCGCCTTTCGCCCCATTATCGCAGGGTCTTTCAGGGCCTTCAGTCGGCCGCGGTAGAGCTTGAGAGAGTTCATCAGTCCGAACCACGTATTGATGTAACGCGGCCGCTGATCCGGGTGGTGGTCCATGAAGCGTTCGAGTATCGCGGTGCGCGATTCGAGCAGCCTCACAGTGAGCGGCTCCTGCAGGTCGCGCCGGTACTCCAGCTGCGCCATGGTGTTCAAGCGCAACGTGGATCCCGGGTTTCCGATCACGAAAACGGCGTCACCCTCCTTTGCACCTGTGGCGCTCCAGCCGTAGTAGTGCTCCGGCTTGAAGGGCTCGCCGTTTTCGTCGTACACCCGGAAAAAGGAGACATCCACCACGTAGCGAGGATACGTGAAATTGTCCGGGTCGCCGCCGAAGTACCCAATCTGGAGCTCCGGCACGAATACCAGCCGCACGTCGGAGTAACGTTTGAAGCAGTAGAGCGAGTACTTGCCTCCCTGATAGAGAGGCGTCACGTCGCAGCGGAGCTCGAGCTCCCGTCCGGCGCTGTCGGCTACTTGGGCGGTCCGAGCACGGCGCGTCGCGGCCTGCTCCATCTCGGCCGCCGAGGGATCCACCGCCACCTCGATCAGCTCAGTTACGTCTTGCATCTCCACGAGTTGATCCACGTAGAGATTGGGCACTCGTCGCTCTTCGGCCCTGGTTGCGGCGTAGAACCCGTTGGTGAGCAGGTCCTCGCCTTCCCTGGTGACCGCGCTGGTGCTGCCGCGCGCGCAGTGATGGTTACTCATCACCAGACCGTCGGGCGAGACAAATGAGGCGGTGCAGTTGGGGAGTCGTAGAGAGGCGAGGCGGACCTTGGTGAGCCATGCGTCGGTGGGTCTGAAACCGTACGCTTCCTCGAAGTAGTCCAGCGGTGCGTTCTCGAAGGTCCACATCTTTCCCGTATCGAATCGCCCCGGCTCGACGTCCGTGGCGACGGCTGGGGCTTGGACGAACACCGTCTCCGGCTCCGCGACGGGCGCGACCGCTTGGGGGCCCGCGCCGCTTGCCGGCGAGCAACCTGCGCCCAACGGGATCACGAGCGAGAGTTGCACCAGGCGTGAGATGGATCGGTTCATGGATGGCCTCCTGGAAACTCGATGGAGATTCACGAACCTTCTATCGAAAGGCGTTAGCTCGAGATGAAACCACGATGAACTTGGAGTCACGTCCCTCGAGGCGACGGAACGATTCCCACGATACGCAGCGGTCCTCCGGTCCCGCCGGCGATCTTCATGGGCAGAGCCACGACATAGGCACCGGTGGGCGGCAGCATATCGACTCGGGCTACGTTCTCGAACGCCGGAATGTTCCGCGCGTAGAGGATTCGATGGCTCTCGAACGCAGTGGACTGGCCATGATCGATGCTCGGCGTATCGATACCGAGTGCGTCGATTCGGCGATTGTCCACCAGCCATCTTGCGGCTTCGGGGTGAAGTCCCGGAAAATGCAGTTCCGGTACCGCAGCGGCACCGCTCTCGTCGGTCCCGAGGTAGCGCGTGCGGTCGGGCCATCTGGAACCCCAGCCGCTGCGGAGCAGGAGAATCGCTCCGTCAGGAATCCTTCCGTACCCGGCTTCCCAGGCTTGCAGGTCCGCCACCGTCACCTGGTAATCCGGGTCTCGTGCGGCGGCGGTGCTCACGTCCACCACGGCAGCGGGACCGATCAGTCGTTCCAGCGGAATCCGGTCGGACGATTGTCCGCCCTCCGCGAAGTGCACTGGGGCGTCTAGATGCGTGCCTCCGTGCTCCGCCGTACAGAAGTTGTTCGCCGCATAGTAGTAGCCGGCGTCCGTCACGCCTGCCGCGACGGTCTCCAACTCGAAGGGTTGCGCGGTGGGCCAGAAGATCGTGGCTTCGTCGTAGGCGTAGCTCATGTCGATCCATTGGCTGGCGGAGCCCGCGAACAGATCAGCGATAACCTCCTCGGCGCTTCGTCGCGGACCACATCCGGCGACGAGGGTCAGGGCCGCGACAGTGAGCGAGATTGAACCTCTCAGACGCTGCATGAAACCTCCCGGCGGAGCCCACACCAGGAACTTACTTTTCATTACTACATAGAAATGCTCATGCACGCTCCGCGCCAGA
>JBHIEQ010000258.1:0-4444 GCA_046760725.1 Gemmatimonadales bacterium | reverse complement strand
AGCGTCAGTAACCAGAGCAGCAGGACGAGCAACCGTCCATCGGCCCACCACAGCATGATCACGCCAACGGTCGGCGGAAGCCCTGCGGCATATCGCCACCATGCCGCCAGCGAGGAGATGGCTACGGCGCGGTACGCCGCAGCGCCGCCCGACACCAACGCAATCGTGAGCCACGAAGTGCTGGGCGCGACCGCCCAGGCCACGAAGCCGGCGGCTGAGATGCCAGCGAGGAGCCAGACAGTGCGCATGAATCCAAAGTGTAGTGCGTCGTCGCCCTTAGCGCCACTGGTCAGCCCCGGCGGTGGAGGAATGGCCTCTGCGCCCCGGAGGCTTCGGCGTGTGGACCGACCGGCTAGAAGAGCAACCGAGCATGATGAGCGACACAATGACCTCGCAAGCGACGACGGAGCGCCGGCAATGCGACCATGGAAACTCGAGCTGGCGGTAGATCGAGGCCCTTGCCGCGTCGATCTCCATTCCAACACCTACGAGTATGCCGGCGCGACCCTGGCCGGAAGAGGCTCCCGGCCGAGGAGAACGCCCGCGACGATAGCAGGTTTTCCTCAAGCATTGTGCAGCGCTTCGAGAGAGTTGAACTGAAAGGAGGTGCGTCATGGTGGAACAAAACAAGGCCCTTGTACGCAGATACTACGAGATGCTGGACAAGGGTGACATGGACGCCATTGCGGAGTTGTTCGCAGAGGACATCCTCTGGCGTTTCTCGGGGATGGGCGCCCTGGACAAGAAAGGCATTGAGGGACTCATCCAGGGGTTCCGTACGGCCTTTCCGGATATGAGGCACACCCTCGATGCTCAGACCGCAGAAGGGGACTGGGTCACTACGCCTCTGACTTTCACCGCAACCCACAAGGGAGACATGATGGGCGTCCCGCCCCCCGGCAAACGTGTCGATGTGCGCGGCATCAACGTTCACCGGGTTGTAGAAGGCAAGATCGTAGAGGCCGAGACGGTCGTGGATATGCTGGGCCTGATGCAGCAGATCGGGGCTATTCCCGTCCCTGGGCAGAGTAGCGCATAGGGAAGACGAGACCGCCGAGCCGGCGACAATCAAGAGCATGAAGGGGAGCTGGCGCACGGTGGGGCGGGACGAGGCGCCGGCGGAAGGTTGCCACCTGCTGTCCCATACTTAGCTTTCCCGCTGCGCCCGAAAGTCCAGAACTCTAGAGAGGCAAGTAATGGACGTTCTCGTCGTCGAAGACGATTCGAGCGGGCGCCGAGCCTTCGTCAAACTCCTCAACCGGTCCGGCTATAAGGTCCGTGCGGTCAATAACGGGGCCGAAGCCTTCGAGGCCCTGTTCGACGCAGACTACCGAGCCATAGTCTGCGACATCAAGATGCCGGAACTCTCCGGCCGGGGATTCTACGAGCAGCTGGAGGCTGTGTTCCCGCACCTGGCCCGGCGCGTCTTGTTCGTCACGGCCTACGCCGCAGATCCCGAGATCCATCGGTTCCTGGTGAACAGCGGGCAGCCGTTTCTGGAGAAGCCGTACGACGTGGAGGAGTTCACACGCACCGTGAACAATCTCGCGACCGCGCTCTAGTCGGCGCCCTCCATTACCACCTCCAACTCAGCCCAGGCGCGCCTCAGAGCGCGCTCTACTTCCAAGGGAGCCTCGGCGGCCGCGAACACGAACCCCACGTAGCGCGACTCGTCGGGTAGAGGTCTCAACCTCTGGCTTCTGTGCGCGGTGACGATCACGTCCGTGACGTTCGGTAGGCTGCGCGCCTTCTCTGCGCCGCGCACCTCCGCGAGAGCGCCCAGCCCGGGAACCGGGATCATCAGGACACCGTGTGCTCCGGGCTCCAGCTCGGGGATCTCCCTCCGCAGGCCGAGCGCGAACCCCAAATGCAGCTCCTCGAGCGACACATCACCGCCGTCCCCGAAACGCAGCGCCTGGCCGCACTTGCCGCCGATGGGGCGCGCCGCAAGCTCGATGAGCCACGGCCCGGCGTCGTTGTAGCGCAGCTCCACATGCACCGGCCCACGCTCCAATCCCAATGCCCGCACGGCACTCTCCGCACAGCACACCAACTCCTGCCGCACACTCTGCGGCTGCCGCGACGGCGTCACGTAGATCGTCTCGGCGAAAAACGGTCCCTCCATCGGATCGGGCTTGTCGAACAGCGCGAGCACACGCAGGCGGCCGTCCACGACGATCCCTTCCAGTGCGAACTCCGGCCCCTCGATATAAGACTCGACCAGGTACGAGTCGGCCCGCCCCACTTCCTCGACTACATCGCGTGACTCCAGAATCGAGATCAGACGTTCGTGCGCGCGAGCGAACTCCTCCTTGTTGTCGGCGCGGATGACGCCGCGGGAGGCTGAGAGGTGGAGGGGTTTGAGGATGCAGGGGAAGGAAAAGCGCTGCGCGCTGTACGCCGTGCGCTGTATGCCGGGCAGAGCGCGTGGGGTGCTCGAATCGATCGGCACCAGCTCGAAGTCGGGGACGGGAACACCGGCCTCGCGAAGCAGCACCCGCTGGCGATACTTGTCGCCTGCTGCTTGAACCGCTGCCACCGGGGCGTGCGCCAGACCGAGCGCCTCGGCGATCATGGCGGCAAGGAGCGCCGTACGGTCGTCCACCCCGAACACGGCCGAGACCGGGTACCGTGCGGCGAACAACTTCGCCCGTTCGATTGCCCGCTCGGGATCACCGAACTCCAGCTGAAGCAGGCGCTCGGGCTCCCTGTATGCGAACGTGCTCTGGTGATCCGCCGCCACCGTGAGATCGACGTCGAGCCGGAGCGCCGCGGAGACGAACGCTTCGGTGCGGTAGGTGGTCGTCGGGAGGAGTAGCAGTAGGCGGGGACGGGAGGACGGCATTACGGGACGACGGCACTGCGGCGGGACGGCAGCTGCCGTTACGCCGTGGGTGGCGGGGCGGCCGTGCTGGGCTGCCGCTGCGCCGTCGTCACTTACTCCCCGCCGCGAAGTAGGGATTCGTGCCAGCCGAGTGGTCGGTGATGTCCTTGACCTCCCGGACGGTGGGCACGGAGCGCCGGAGCGCGGCCTCGATTCCCTGGCGCAAGGTCACGTTCGCCATCCCGCAGCCCTGGCATCCGCCCATCATTCTGACCACTACGACACCCTCCTGCACGTCGACCAGATCCACGCGGCCTCCGTGCTGCGCCACCGCCGGGTTGATCTGAGTGTCGAACAGGCGGCTCACAGTGTCGTAGATGGCGTCGTCGTCGGGGGCATCAGATGGACCCGGCGCACCCGGCGCCGTGGAAACCGGAGCCGCGGCATGGAGCGCGGTATCTATTGCATAGCGCACCTGGGGCTCCAGCGCGCTCCACGGCAGATCGCCCACCTTCTTCGCGGTCACGACGTTGGACGAGAGCACGACCTCACAGACACTGGGCACCGCCAAGACCGCCTGAGCCACTGGCGACCCCTCGGCCTCCTCCTCCGAGCCGAACTTCTGCACGACGCCCGGCTGGGACACGACGGGCCGGTTCACGATGAACTTGCAGCGCGCGTCATCCAGCGGTTCGGCGGTGACGCTGAGGGGGGTTGGCGTTTGGGGCACTATGTCAGACTCCTTTGGGCTGTGCGCGGTACGCTGTGCGCTGTGAACTGAAGCATACAGCGCACAGCGCTCAGCGTACAGCGTCGCTACCCTGTCGTCGTGTCCGCGACCGGCCTTTTCTCCGCCTCGATCGGCTCGAGCCCCTGCCCTTCCAGCAGCTCGTTCAGCCGCACCAGGTCCGTCTGAATGATCGCGCCGAGCCGATCGAGCTCCACCTGGAGCAGACCGCTCAGATGCTCGAACACGCGATACGATTGGTCGGTGGGGGGCGCTTCCGCGCTCTCCACTACACCCATGAGCGACGCCAACTTGTTGTTCAGCTTGATCGGGAAGTTCAGGGGATCCTGGTTGCTCTGGTTCTTGACCTGATAGATCTCCTGCTCTACCGCGCTGAGCTTGTCTTTGACTGTCTGACCCTGCCGCTCGACATCGCGGTCGTCCGTCTTCTCGAGGCGGTCGTCCACCTCCTTCTTGACATCTCGAATCTGGATCACCGCCTCGTTGGCCTCGCTCACGCGATCCCGGATCTTGAGGCCGAGATCGAATCGTTCCTGTAGCTGTGCGATGGTGACCTTGCCCTCTAGGCGCGGATCGATCTTGATTTCGAACTCCTGCGTCTGGGTGACATCGCCTGCCGAGAGTCTCACCTGGTACGTGCCCGGCACCGCCATGGGTCCGAAGTTGCCCGCCGCCCAGAAGATGCGGCCCTCGAAGTCGGTATAGCCGGGATAACGCAGATTCCAGCGGAACGAGTGCGAGCCCGCCCGTGCGGACGGCCTCTCATCCCCGCCGCCGAAACCGAAGAACGCGAACTGCGGCTCTTGCGCGGGGCGCTCCCGGTCCTCCTTCGTCCCGGTGTAGGTCTGGATGACGTTGCCCTCGGCGTCCAG
>JBHIEQ010000257.1:0-4448 GCA_046760725.1 Gemmatimonadales bacterium | reverse complement strand
GACGCTTCTCTGGCTGTGAGGGAAGCCACAGGCTGCTCTCGTTCATCTGCAGATAGTGCTCGCCGTTGTCGAAGTCATCTCGCAACCGGCTGCTCACCCGGACCCGGTAGTCCGGCGTGACAGTCACATACCCTCGGTCGAACAGTCTGTGAAGGTCCGAGCGTAGCAAGAGTCCGTTCTCCACTTCGTGCCGACCACCCTCGGCCACTGGACGGATGTGTGCCGCTTCGAGCACGGGCAGCGCCTTCTCGCGGGTCACGGCGCATCGTCGCCTGTACGTGTCCGTAACCAACACCCGGAACGCTCCCGGCCCTAGTCGAGGTCGTACGGGCACTGCGTCGCCGAACATCGGAGGGTGAGCAGCCTCTGACACACGGCGTGCCCCCCTGCGCCGGGCGAGCACCTCTTCCCATAGGTCACGGCCCGGGCTCTTGGTGAGATCGTATGACTTCCCCCGTACGACGTTGAGTGAGAAATCGCGCGGGACCGATATCCAGTCGCGCCGATCGAGGAAGAACGGCTCCACGAGAATCGCACAGCCCACGTGGTAGTCGAGATGCGGATCAAGCACCTCCCGCCGGTAGCGCCCAATCCGCTCCCGCATCTGACCGAGCGATTCTGCTCCGTTCTTCTCGCGGAAGGTCTCCCAAGCCAGACTGGCTGGCAGCAGCGAGAAGTGAGCGAAGAACCCCCCACCCGTGACGAAGTTGAGCGGAGCATGGAGTTTGAACAGCACGGGCGCCCCAACCGATAGGTTGGCCAGCGGCTTTCCGCTCGGCGTCCAGAAGTTCACCTCATCCAGATCCGGCTGCGATGACAGGAAGTCGAACCAGTCGTTGTCGGTGACGGCGACGAAGGCTCTCATGGGCGACCCTGATTACGTCTATCATGCAGTCCAACCTCCCTCAGCGGTAGGGCGCCATCGAGGCATCCGGCTGTGAGAATGGCCGTCCGCACAGTTTCAGCCTCGCAGCGCGTCTCCGCTCGGCATGACTCCCTGTGGGCCAACGAGTTACGAGTCTCAGAGCCCGTTTCCCCCGCCTCGGAGCAAGCTTCCTCCGTCGCAAAGTCGGCTTCCTCCGAGGCGGAGTCGACCGACTTTGTCGCTCGGGCGGCCGCCTCCATCATAGAGCACGCTTTCTCGGACGCTCGGAAAGCATTCCCCGTCGCGGAGGGAGCTTCTTCGGTGTCGGAGCTTGCCGCCCGCATGACGGAGGAAGCCGCCTGGATCACGGAGCAAGCCGACTCCGCCTCGGGTAAAGCCGACTCCGCCACGGGGAAAGCCGACTTTCCCATCCGGTCGGCCGCCCCTCGAGCAGCGTGAGCGGCCCGTGACACGCTACTCGCCGTCAGAGTTCGTGGCCGGCAAGATCCCCGAGGACCAGCGCGACAAGACGCGGCAGGATCTACTGGATTACTGCAAGCGCGACACGTGGGCCATGGTGAAGCTGCTCGAGCGGCTGAGGGAGCTGGCGGGCTAGAGCCGCGGCGCACCTCACTCCAACTCTTCGCGCAGGTCTCGGTCGGGGATCTGAGGTAGTACGCCACCGGGCTGGCCGTAGTGTGGCTTCACCGCGACCGAGGGACCCGCATCCATTGCGGGCATCACGAAGGTTCCACGCTCTTCTGAGAAATAGAGGCACCCAATCTCGTCGGGCGGGCGACTCCGTACAAACGCCTCCGCCTCCTCCAGAGCGGCAAGCCACACCTGCTTCCCGGCAACGAGATCGAAGGGCTCCGCGAGATCGAGGCGCGCGAAATCCTCCGGACGATACCGCCCGCGGCGCTTCAGCAGCTCGAGCAGAGATAGAGGTGTGTAGCCGGGGTCCTTGCCAACCGCGGCCCAGCACAGAGCCGCAAGGCGCAGTACGCGCTGATGAACGAACAGGATGTCCACGAAGTCGCGCGCTTCGTCGCGCCCGGCAAGCGTGAGCACCTTGTTTATGGCCAGATCGACCGGGTGGAGCAGGAGCCCTCCCAACTCGTCCCGAACCAGCGGCATGAAGCGCCACGCTGAATCCTGGGCCCAATCGACCCTCGTTGCGTCAGCTCCCCGAGACACCGTGGCACGAACGAAACCCGGCTGGCTCAATTCGACCGTAACCGTGTAACCGCCCTGCTCGAGGCGCTCCCGGTCGGTGTTGAACGTCGAGGCTACCAGGTCGACCGAGTCATGAAAGAAGTCGAGGTCGCGGCTGTACCGCGTCGAGCTGGGGGCAAAGTGAAGCGCCGCCCCACCAGCTAGGTACCGCTCCGCTCTCTCGCCACTTGCGAGCTCCGCGAGCAGGGCCCGCTGGAAGTCCGTTAGCGGCACAGCTTGGCCGCGACGCGCCACGCCTCGCGATTCCCGTGCTTCATCAATTGCTCCGCAACCCAGGGCACGTCCCGACCGGTGATGGTGAGATCGGGGCGACAGTACCAGAAACACATCGAGTGAAACCGGCGGTAGGCCCGCCGGGCCTCCCGCACGCGTACCATCTCACGGGCTGCTTCAGCATCCAGGGCCCTCCGGCTCTTGAGACCCCCTCGACGCCCGATCTCGGCCAGGTATCTGTGAATGGACGACATGCCATTATCATAAGCGGGTTATGATACAAGCGCAATACCCGCAATTAGATATGTCTCGTGCGACAGCCCCTACCCGTACACGTCCCCGAACCGCTTCCGCTGCTCCCTGCCGCCCAGCGCCACCAGCGCCGAACCCTCGACGAGCTTCCTGTCGGGCGGCAACGTGGAATTTCCCGATCACGTTGGCGTGCGCCGCCCCCGCCGCCCGCTAGGTCTCGGTGGCATCGATCTCACCGGTCACGACCGACAGACCCGCGTCCTGCATGCGCATGGCGAGATCCGCGTCGGGCTCGATCACGTAACCGGAGACACCCGAAAGCTCGAGCCGCCGGATCAACCCCAGCGGGATGGGATCATTGGCGCATACCAGAACGTGCTCCGACACCTCGGCCGGCACCGACCTGAGCGCCGAGATGCGGGCGCGGCTCCGCAAGGGGCAAGGTGGCAGCGCAGCTTGCCCTCTGCCCGCCTTGCCAGCCGCCCCATTGACACTCTCTTGACGCGCCCCGGCGACCCTGAGGCCGTAGCCGCGAACTGCCACGGAACCCGGAATGCGCGCATCTCAACCCAATCTCGAGTCGGCCGCCAGTCGGCAGGTGCTGCTTGTCAACCCTTTCGCAGGACGGGTGAGGCGCGCGGCAATCGCCCGTGTAGTCGAGCGCGTCGGAATTGACGGGAATGCGGTGTTGGAGATCGGCAGAGATGGTTCCGCGCACCAGCTGGCGGCGCGGCTCGCCCGGCGCGGCGTGCGGCAGGTGCTCGTCGCCGGCGGGGACGGGACCTGGCATCACGTGGTCCAGGCCCTGGCCGGCACCCGCACGGCACTCGGGCTGATCCCGCTCGGCACATCGAACGATCTGGCCTACCGGCTGCAAATCCCACACGACCTGGATCGGGCGCTCGACGTCCTCGCCGATGCGCGGATCGCCAGCGTCGATCTCCTCAAGATGGGCAATCACCGCGTGGCCACGGTCGGGGGAGTCGGCGTCCCGGCGCACGTGGCCGCAGCGTGCAGCCACCTCAAGGCGCGCCCGTGGCTACGCCGGCCGGCTCAGGCACTCGGTGGCGCCCTCTACTCAATGGCCGCCGCCCATCGCATCGCGCGGTACGGAGCGCAAGCGACGGTCTGCACGACTCGCGCGAACCACGGGACGCCCGTCACACAAACCGTGTCGGCAATCCTCCTGGGTACCGTGCCCCGTTTCGGCGGGGGCCTGCAGCTCTACACAGGCGTCCCGCTTCGCGCGGGGATGTTCTGGGCGCTAATCGTGACGGCGTCCAGCCGGGCCGCGCTCATCGACACGTTGCTCAGGCTCAAGGCCGGACGTTCGTGCGACGGACACGCGCGACAGTACTCCAATCTCACGAGCTTCACGCTGCACACCGGGACGGCGCTGGGTGCGTTCGGCGACGGAGAGTGGCTGGGCTTCCACCGCCGCGCGGTAATCCATCTGGAACGCGGCGCGCTCCGGGCACTGGTCCCGCCATCGTTCTCGGCCGCCGCCGCGGTAGCGAGCCCGCCGATCGTGCGGCGGGAGGCATCGTGATGCTCGCCCGCGTCTTCGCCGTGACCGGGGCGTTCTACGCGCTCGGCTTCGCACTGATGGTGCTCCAACGCCGGACGTCGGGCACCACGCGCACGACGTGGAGCAAGTACGCGAGCTACGGCCTGTTTCTCACGACGGCACTCCTGCTGGCGAATGTAGGAGGCGCACCGTTCGTCGCAGCGGTCCTGCTCGCGCTGGCCGTCGCTCTCAACGAGTTCTTCCGGGCGGCGCAGCTCGGCGCCGCGGCACGGATCGTACTCACAGCGGGCGGTCTCGCGATCGGCATCAGCGCCCTTGCGGGTGGGGCGTCGGCTCTCTACCCGGTCGCCGTGT
>JBHIEQ010000256.1:0-4474 GCA_046760725.1 Gemmatimonadales bacterium | reverse complement strand
GTTTACGCCAATCCTGCGGACGCCAGACAACACGGATATGAGATCGAAGAGCTGATCGGGCGGGATGTCGCAATATATGCCGGAGTAGAGCGCAGGAGGCCCTTCACCGAGGAACAGCTACGCAGCATGTCGAGCTGGAAGCGCGAAAGCGTGAACATCCGGAGAGACGGGACGACGTTCCCCGTGCACCTCACATCTGACGTGGTCTTCGGGATCGACGGGGATCCGATTGCGGTCGTGACGACGTGCGAGGATATCACTGACCGTAAACTGGCTG
Source organism: Gemmatimonadales bacterium (assembly GCA_046760725.1). Taxonomy (GTDB): domain Bacteria; phylum Gemmatimonadota; class Gemmatimonadetes; order Gemmatimonadales; family GWC2-71-9; genus JBHIEQ01. The sequence goes on along the minus strand of JBHIEQ010000256.1, from coordinate 4,197 downwards.
AGGAGAAGCTCGAGGGGGCATACTCTGACTTACGCAAGTCGCATACTGCGCTCCAGGCGGCGCAGATGCAGCTCATCGAGGCCGAGAAGCTGGAGTCGGTGGGGAGATTGGCTGCGGGTGTGGCACACGAGGTCAAGAACCCGCTGATGACCCTGCTGACCGGAGTGAAGATCCTGGCTCAGCGCACCGATAGGGATGACGCCGACGTGGCAACGCTGCTCGGCGATATGGAGGAGGCCGTGAAGCGCGCGGACGGGGTGATCCGCGGGCTCCTCGATTTCTCCGCGCCGCGGGAGCTGCAGCTCAAGGAGACGGACCTCAATGCAGTGGTTCGTCGATCCCTGGGGTTGGTGAAGCACGAGCTGGCGAAAGGACGAATCGAGTCGGTAACGGAGCTGGAGGAGGGGCTGCTGCCGTTACGGCTCGACGCATTCAAGATGGAACAGGTGCTGGTCAACCTCCTCACTAACGCGGCGCACGCCACGCCGCCCGGTGGGCGGATAACAGTGAGGAGCTCTGTTCGCCCGCTGATGCTGGTATCCTCTACGGCCGAGGGAGATGGGATTGAGAGTGGAGAACAAGCTGTCTTCCTGGATGTGGAGGATACAGGCTCCGGTATTCCCGAGGAAAAGCTGGCCAAGATCTTCGATCCTTTCTTCACCACCAAGCCGACCGGCAAGGGCACGGGTCTTGGTCTGTCCGTAACTCGCCAGATCGTGGAAATGCACGGCGCCCGGATGTACGTGACGAACCGGCAGGAAGGCGGGGTGAGGGTTAGAATTGTCTTCCAACTGGAGAACTGGGGGAGCGGCGATGGACAAGAAGCGAATTCTGGTGGTTGACGACGAGGCGATCGTCACGCGCACGTTGAAGATGTACTTGGAAGGAACCGGTTCCTATGAGGTGCGGACCGAGAACGAGGGTACCAAGGCACTTGCGGCCGCCAGAGAGTTCGACCCGGACCTCGTGCTGCTCGATCTCATAATGCCGGATACCGACGGGGCCACCGTGGCGGCGGAGATCAGGGAAGACGATGCGCTCAAGGATACGCCGATCGTGTTCCTCACGGCCCTTGTATCACAGCAGGAGGTCGGTCCGTCCGGCAAGGATATCGGAGGCCATCCTTTTCTCGCGAAGCCTGTTGATCCAGAGAAGGTTGTCGAGGCGATCCAGAAACACGCGAGAAGCTGACCGTCTCGGCGCTTTCTACCCGCCCCGCCCGGCAGCCGCTCCCAACGTCTGTTCGACGGCGGCCAACACCTCATCGAGCTCTGCCCTAAGCTGCGTGTAGCGCCGATGCGCATCGCGCCCCGGTTTCTGGTCGGCGCCGTTCACCATGCCGTACAGGTACTGTAGCTGGTCCAGCAGCATCGGCTGCGGATATCGAATGTCATCGCGCGTTTCGAGGGACGCCACGAGCTCGTTTATGCGGTCCTTCGTTTCAGCCTCCCGTTCGGAAAGCCGGTCTCGAGTCGCCTTCAATCTTTGCAGCGCAATCCGTCCTTCGCTGATCGCGTCGCGGATGCGGAGATTCAGGTCCAGCTGCTCGGCGAGATGCTCCTCTTTGACTCCGGCCGCGATGACACGCGGATCGAGGAGTACCTCGAGGGGACGATTGTCCGACCACGCGGGCGTCACCAGACGGACCTGATAGACGCCCGGCACCGCCATGGGTCCGTTCCGGCCCGCCGCTCGCTGGCTCTCTGACCATGGGCCTGGGAAGCGGAGGTCCCACACGACCCTGTGCATGCCCGCCCGCTTATCCAGCCGCGGCAGTCCGCGACGCGCCAGAGAGGGCTGGCGCATGGCCTGTACGACAGCCACACTCTCACCCGGACTCTCACTCGAGAACCGACGCACGAGGTTCCCCTGCGCGTCCGTGATCTCGAGCGCTACCTCGCCCTCGACGCTCTCGGCGAGATAGTAGTCGATCATCGCTCCCGCCGGAGGGTACTGCGGCCCGCTGGGCGAGCGCCCGAATGTTGAGTAGCGCATTCTGTATGCGGCTCGGGGCCGGAACAGATGAGCATCCGACCACGCCGCGCCCGGATCCAATTCGTGCAGCGGCGTCACGTTGTCCATGATCCAGAACGACCGCCCCATTGTGGAGACGATGAGATCCCGCCGATGAACCTCGATGTCGGTGACCGGCGTGACGGGCAGGTTCTGCTGAAACGACTGCCAGTGCTCCCCGTCGTCGAACGACACGAACATGCCGAATTCGGTGCCGGCGTAGAGCAGTTCCTCCCGGTCCGGATCCTCGCGGACGACACGTGTGGGATAGTCGGAGGGAACACCGTTCTCGCCGCTCGTGAGCAGCGTCCACGTCTCACCGTAGTCCGTGGTGCGGTAGATGTAGGGCCTCCAGTCATCGAGGAGATAGCGGTACACCGCGATGTAGGCCTTCTCCGGGCGGTGGGGCGAGGGTTCGATCGCCTGTACGCGACCGTTGGGCGGTAGATCGTCGGGAGTGACTTCACTCCATGTCTCGCCGCCGTCCCGCGTGACGTGAACGGGACCGTCGTTGGCACCCACCCAGATGAGCCCGGGCTCGAGAGGCGATTCCTCAACGGCATAGATTGTGGAATAGAACTCCTCGCCGGTGATGTCGCGCGTAATGGGCCAACCCGATATCACCTGCTTGTCGGGCTCAAACGCCGTGAGATCGGGAGAGATGGTTTCCCAGGTGACGCCGTCGTCGCGCGTAACGTGCAGGTACTGCGACGCGTGATAGACGGTGTTGGGATCGTGCGGCGATATCTCTATGGGTGACACACGCTGAAAGCGCTGAATCAGATCGCGCGGATTGTGACCGTACATGTACTGCCCGGTCACATAGTACTGCTGCTCCTGACCGGTCTCCTTGTTGTAGCGGCCGAAGCGGCCCTTGCAGTTGGCATACACGATGTTGTGATTGCCCGGCTTCGGAACGGCCGGACCCGTCTCACAGCCGCCTACCGAGAGCCAGTAGCTCCCGTACCCCCCGGGCGCCCGATAAGGCGGAAGACTGGGCACGGCGATCGTCGAATTGTCCTGCTGGCCCGCGTACACCCAATAGGGGAACTGATCATCCACATCGACCTGGTAGAGCTCGGCCGTGGGTTGGTTATTCTGCGTGGACCAGGTTACTCCACCATCGAGAGTGACGTTCGCGCCACCGTCGTTGGACTGGATGAAGATGTTCGGCTGGTCGGGGTTGATCCACATGTCGTGGTTATCGCCGTGCGGCGTAGATCGGCGCTGCCAGGACGAGCCGCCATCCTGCGACTTCCAGAAGCCCGTAGAGTTCACGTACAGGATGTCGGCGTTCGTGGGGTCGGCGTCCACGTTGCAGTAGTAGAAGGGACGGTCCAGCAGCGGCCTGTGATCGCTCACGAGGCGGAATGTCTCGCCGCGGTCGTCCGACCGGTAAAGCCCGCCACCCGGCTCCGCCTCGATCAAGACGTAAACGCGATCAGGATCGTCCGGTGACACTGCGAGATCGCTCTTTCCCACGAGCCCGTCGGGCAGGCCCCCGCCGAGCTTACGCCACGTGTCGCCACCATCGGTGGACCTGTAAACGCCGCCCTCGCGCGCGCCCGATATGATGGTCCACGGCTTACGCTCGGCCCGCCACATCGACGCGTAGATCTCCAGCGGATTGTCCGGCGCGAACTCAAGGTCGATCGCTCCCGTCGAATCGGAAACGAACAGCACGTTCTCCCAGGTCGTGCCGCCGTCGCTGGAGCGATAGATCCCGCGATCGGGATTGGGACCGAACACGTGGCCCAGCGCCGCCACATATACGATGTCCGGATTAGACGGATGAATCAGCACGGCCCCGATCTGCCCCGCGTCCCGTAGTCCGAGGAACTGCCACGTGCGCCCGCCGTCCGTTGATTTGTACACACCGCGGCCCGTGATGACGTTGCTGCGGATTCCGTCGGAGCCGGTGCCCACGTACACGATGTCGGGATCGGAGTCGGCGACGCGGATTGCGCCGATCGATGCCGTCTGGAAGTACCCGTCAGAGACATTCCGCCAGTTCCGCCCGTAATCGGTCGTCTTCCACACGCCGCCGCCCGTGGCCCCCATGTAGAACGTGCCGGGCTGACTGGCGTGCCCCGCCACGGCGGTCACACGGCCTCCGCGGGAGGGACCGATCATACGGTACTGGAGATCCTGGACCAGGGAGGGGGAGTACTGTTGCGCCCAGGA
>JBHIEQ010000255.1:0-4487 GCA_046760725.1 Gemmatimonadales bacterium | reverse complement strand
GAGTTCGTGAAGCTCTGCAGCGCCACGCGTTCGTCCGTGCCGTGGACCCGGGTCACGTCGTCCGGCTCGAGATAGACGGGTAGGAACCTAAACACCTGACGCGACATGGTGGCGTAGTACTTGGCATCGGTTCCACCCACCACGAGATACGGCGTGACGATCAAATCATCCAATCGGATCACCTGTCTTATCGTGCGAGCGATGAGTCGGAACGCCGGCGAGTTCGGATCGGATACCGGCGACGGTTCGACCCCAAAATCGTTGACCCTTTCGATCCGTATCCGATCGTCGTCTATGATCTCCTTCACACGTTCGATGACGGATTCCACCGTTTCCCCGGACAGGATCCGAAAGTTGACGACCGCGGTCGCCGTAATCGGGAGCACGTTGTCCTTCACACCTGCGTTGAACATCGTGGCCGCCGTCGTAGTGCGCACCATTGCGGCGGACTCGCTCCCCTTCACCATGACCGATCTGACGAGAGGGCCGAACAGCCAGCGGTTCGCGAATATGAACCTCCGGCCGGAACCCATTTCCGGACCGAGGTACTCGAACATCGATCGCGTGGCACCATCGATGCGTGCCGGGAATGGATGTGCTTCGAGCCGTGTGATGGCTTCGCTAAGAATGCCGACATTCGTGTGAGCCGGTGGCATGGACGAGTGCCCGCCGGATCCTTGCACGGTGAGCCTCAAGCTCACATAGCCCTTTTCGGCAATGCCGATCAGTGCAATCGGCTGGCGGACACCGGGCATCATTCCCTGGGTGATGAACCCTCCCTCGTCCAGGACGAACGCGAAGTCATCGACACCTCGCTCGGCCAGCACTTCCGAAATTCGGCGCGCCCCGTCGAAGCCGCCGACCTCCTCGTCGTGACCGAACGCCAGGTACACGGTTCGATCGGGCTGGTACCCGTTCGCCACGAGCGACTCGACGGCCTCCAATATCGAGATCACGGTGCTCTTGTCGTCCAACGCGCCGCGGCCCCACACATAGCCGTCAACTATCTCCCCCGCGAACGGGGGATGCGTCCAGTCGCCCTCGGTGCCCGGAATGACCGGCACGACGTCGAGGTGGCCCATCAAGAGAACTGGACGCGCATCGGGATCGCGGCCCTCCCATCGATACAGGAGACTCAACGCCGCAACCGTTTCGCGCGACAGGCTACTGTGCACGAGAGGGTACGTCTCTGCCAGGTACGAGTGCAGTGAACGAAACGCCACCGAGTCGGTGCGCGAGCGCTCCTGATAGGAGACTGTTTCGAATCTCAGGGCCCCGGCGAACCGCTCGAGCGCAGCGGCCGAGTCAACCGGAACGGCAACATGCTGGACGCCACGATCCTGGCGAGAAGCGAACCTGAGAGTGCGCACGACGAGCACAGCGGTGACCACCGCAAGGAGTCCCACGACTCCAAGGAGAATTCTCTTGATCATGCCGCTCCTTTCGCACGCGGCTCGACTCCCATCGTCATTCCCGCGGGCGGTCGGCCTCCATCAGTCATGGGCTCCCCGCCGCCGCGTCGGTCTTCAGATACTTGCCGTACCATGCGAGGTAACGCTCCAGCCGGTCCTTCTGATATGAAGGAACACGAATGCCATGTGACTGACCGGGGTACACGACGAGCTGCGTCTCCCTCCCGAGTCTGCGCAGAGCTTGATACAGCTGCTCCGAGTTCAGGATCGGCACGTTCCAGTCCTTCTCGCCGCCCATGATCAGGGTGGGTGTCACGATATCCGTGACACGATTGAACGGTGAGAGCCGTTCCCAAAGTTCGCGATGTTCCCAGGGGAGTCCCAGTTCCGCCTCCCACTGCCGCTGGTAGTGGTCGTGGCCGTAGTTGGCGACGTACAGGACCTCGCTGGCGCCCGTGATCGCCGCCTTGAACCGATCAGTCTTCGTGATCACGTAATTTGTGAGAATCCCTCCGTACGACCAGCCACCGACGCCCAGCCGATCGGGATCGACGTATCCCCGCTCGATCGCGTAATCGACACCGGCCATCACGTCCTCGTAGTCCTTGTTGCCCCAGTCGGCCCAGATCGCCTTTGAGAACTCCTGGCCATAACCCGAGGAGCCGCGTGGGTTGACGGTCACCACCACGTAACCGTGGGCCGCAAAGAGCTGAGCCTCGAAGTTGAACCGGTGCGAGAACTGCGACACGGGACCGCCGTGGATGCGAAGCAGAGTGGGGTACCGCTTGCCCTGTTCGTCACCGGGGGGCAGGTAGATGAATCCTTCGACCTCTGTGCCATCGCGGCTGGGGAACTGTACGTTGAGCACTCTCGCGAGCTGCAGCTCCCCGAGCCAAGCGTCATTCACGTGCGTGAGTTGCTGCAGTTCGCTCTCTACGAGCAGGTAAACCTCATCGGGACGATCCAGGTGTCCCACCAACGCAGCGATGATTCCGTTCGGACCGAGCACATAGTCGCTCACAGCCAAGGAACCGCTGATGGGACGCCGAAGTTGGAGAGACGCGGGCTGCGCAGATGACACTGCGTCGGCGCTGACCCGCGCCAAATGGTTTTCCGCGGAGTCTTCCAGGCGGGCGTAGATCCACCTGCCGTCGTCAGAAAACCGAGGCTCACTGAAGTTCCGGTCGATCGTCGTAGTGAGCACGCGGGGCTCGCCGCCCCTGGCCGAGACGACGGCCAGGTGTTCCGTCGCATACCAGATGATCTCCGGCTCGGTAACGGTGATGTAGGCGATCCATTCGCCGTCGGGGCTCCATGCAGGGGATCGATCGGCTCCGAGGTTGGTGGTCACCTGAACCGGCGTCTTCCCCGACGATCCAGATGTCGCTGTTGGAATTCGCGTCCGGCTCTTCGGTGCGGTTGCTCACGAAGGCGACCCGCCTGCCGTCCGGGCTCCACACCGGCTGTGACTCGTCGTAGTTACCGGTCGTGATCTGCGTCAGCTCCCCTGTGGCAACGTCGAAGACGTAGAGATGGCTGTGCCGGTTTCCGGTCAAGTACCCGGTGCCGTCCCGCTTGAATTGGAGTCGGTCGATCACCCAAGGGGGACGCGTCTCGGATTCGGCCTCGCAGCCTTCCCCTCCCTCGCCCGGTTTCTCCTCCTCGGGATCCCGAATGCTCAGGAGGAGCCGTGTACCGTCGGGTGACCACACGTAGTCCGACACGCCCTGCTTGACGTCGGTCAGCTGCTGAGCCTCGCCGCCCAGCCGGTTGAGCGACCAGACCTGCGTCTTCCCCCCGTCGCGCGCGGACATGAAGGACAGATAGCGCCCGTCGGGGCTCCAGCGCGGTCGGCTGGCCGAGGTCCCTTCCCTGGTCATGGGAATCGCCTCCCCGCCCGCTGTGGGAACCATCCAGATGCGTGTCTCGCTCTTCTCCTCTTCCAGGTTGGTCTCCGTCACCGTATAGGCGACCCATTCCCCCTCGGGGCTAATCTGCGGGTCTCCTACGCGCTTCATCGCGAAGAGGTCGTTGACCTCGAGCGCGCGCGGCGTCTGGGCCGTGAGGGGTGCCGCCAGGAGCATTGCGAACCAGACGACCGTTACGCAGCGCTGCTCACGACGGATGGCCGATATCCCGTGTCCGACGTTCATCGTTCACGCTCATTGCTTTGTGTGTTCATTGTCCAATGTTTGTTCTAACGGACCAGTTCCGGCCCAACGTCCCGCAGAGTTGGCGTACCCACGAGGCGCATCGCAACCTCAAGTTCCGCCCGAAGAATGTCGATCACTTTCTCGACGCCGGGTTGGCCAAAGGAACCGAGGCCCCACAGGTACGGGCGGCCGATGGCAATGGCGTTCGCGCCGAGTGCCAGCGCTTTGAGTATGTCGGTGCCCCGGCGGAGGCCGCCGTCCACCAGAACTGGCACCTTGCCGCCGACCGCTCTCACTACCTCCGGCAGACTCTCCACCGTACCGCGTCCGCTCTCCTCTGCCCGACCGCCGTGGTTGGACACGATGATTCCCTCCACGCCGTGCTGCAGCGCGAGCTCTGCGTCGTCTCCGCTCACGATTCCCTTGAGCACCAGTTTCATGCTTGTAGCATCTCGTAGGCGGTCAACGAATTCCCAGGTCATTCCTGGTGTCGCGAATTCGCTGTCCACCACATCGGTGCCCGCGAACATCGGCTTGCGGCGCAGGGTCGTGTTTCGAGTGGTGTACTGATCGTCCGCGGCGCCATGGCATTGGGTGCAGTCTCTCGTGTCGCGCTTGATGTATCGGGAGAGCGTCAGTCGATTGCTCGATACCGGGAGATCGACCGTGAGCACGACCACCGGGCATCCCACGGCTTCCGCCCGGCTCAGGATCGCCCTGGTCACGTCCCAGCGCGACGTGGGATAGAGCTGGTACCACACCGGCTCGCCGCGCGCTTCTACGACTTCCTCCACGGAGGTGCTGGTTACGGTGGAGAGAATTTGCAGGGTGTGCCGGGTCCTAGCCGCCCTGGCCGTCGCGAGTTCTCCATCGGGATGGAACGCCCGTTGGCTTCCGGCCGGTGCGATCACGATCGGTGTCT
>JBHIEQ010000254.1:0-4492 GCA_046760725.1 Gemmatimonadales bacterium | reverse complement strand
AGGCACAGGAGGGAGAGCAGAGCTGGGGCCTCAACTTCCTGCGGCGCGTTCGTCGGCGCAACGAGGACTCCTACTGGGCGCCGCTGGCGCGGCAGTTCCGGATACACAAGATGTCCCGCGCGGGCACGCTGGTAGGGCTGGAGAGCCTGCGGCAAGGCAGAAACCTCACGGTGAAACCCTACGTGCGTGGAGCGCACGAAACCGGCGAGCTGCGTGATCCGGCCGATCGGGCCAACACCGGAGGCGTCGGTCTGGACGTCAAGTACGGAGTGACGCCGCGGCTGTCCCTCGATCTCACCGCATTCACCGATTTCTCACAGGTGGAGGTCGATCAGGAGCAGGTCAACCTCACGCGCTTCTCGCTGTTCTTCCCCGAGAAGCGCGACTTCTTCCTCGAGAACGAGGGAACCTTCGCGCTGGGAGATGTCACCGAGCGCAACTACCGCACGGGATCGTCGCTCAGGGAGTTCAAACTGTTCCACTCGCGCCGGATCGGTCTGTCCGCCGACCGCCGTCCCATTCCCATAGCCGGAGGAGGCCGGTTATCGGGCAGGATCGGAGATCTCGAGGTCGGACTGCTCGAAATGCAGACGAGGGAGAGCGAGCTGGGGCTGGCGGAGAACTTCGTGGTCGCGCGCGTGCGACGCACCGTGATCGGCAATTCCGACGTGGGTGTCATGTTCGTAAACCGCCAGGGCACGAGCCAGGGGTCCAGGGACCGTTACAACCGCGCTTTCGGCGTGGATGCGAACTTCCACCTGCTCAGGCACATGATGGTCAACTCCTACGTGGCGGCGACCGACGATCCCCAATGGCGGGGCGATGCCAAGGCGGCCTGGCTCCAGGTGGCGTGGCGCGATCCCGTGTGGAACGTCTCCGGTTTCGCCAAGTACGTGGGAGAGGCCTTCAACCCGTCGGTGGGCTTCGTGAGGCGTCGCGCCATGCGCCAGCTATTCGCCACTGTGGGTGCCCACCCGCGTCCGGCGAGCCGCGCGCTCCTGGAGGTGAACCCCTATGTCGACGTCAGCTTCATCGCCGATCCGCGCTGGACGCTCGAGAGCCGACTCGCGACGGGCGGCTTCGGAGTGACCTTCATGGACGGGGGGACGCTCAGCGCCGAATACAGCGACCGGTTCGAGCGGCTCCAGGCTGCCGATTCGATTGCGGGCGTCTTGTTGGCCGCGGGGGATTACGGTTTCACCGAGGTTTCGCTGGCCTATCGCTCGAGCGGTGCACGCTGGATCTCGGGCAGCCTGCGCGTGAGCCATGGGGGGTTCTACGACGGCACCAGAACCACGGTATCGGCTACCGCAGTTCTCAGGCCCGACTACCACGTTTCCTTCGACCTGCTCGTACAGCGCAACGATCTCAACCTGGGAGGGACCGCGGTTGCGGCCGACGTCTTCGGCGGGAGGATCCGTTATGCTCTCTCCACGGAGCTCTTCACCTCGGCGTTCGTGCAGTATAATGCGCTCTCCGAGGAACTCGTCACCAACCTGCGCTTCAACTTCATCCACGCGCCCTTGAGCGACTTCTTCCTCGTCTACTCCGAGCGGCGGAGCGTGAGCGACTCGGTGCTGCTCGATCGGGTGATCACCGCCAAGGTCACCAAGCTACTAGCGTTCTAGCTGAGTGCGGCCGCTCAAGTGCCGCGGGGCGCGCCCGACGGCCCTGTGAGCCTGTGGTCGAGCGCCCACTTGCCCGGACCCGCGAGCGCTATGCATGCGAGACCGCCGACCAACGCAACGTGGTACTCGAACCCGTAGGCCAGCGGCACATTGGGTATGGCGACGATGAAGAACCCTTGCCGGAGATGGAACAAGGCCACCGCCACCACCATCTCCACTCCGAGCAGTAGAGCGGCCCACTGGACCCAGGTGCCGAGCAGCAAGAGAAAACCGGCGGCCAGCTCGAACACCGTCACGAACCAGAAGAAGACGCCCGGCATAGACCATCCGGCCATCTGGAGCATCTCGCGCACGAACGATTCCTGGCCCGCCACGGAGTTCATCCACCCGTGCAGCACGAAGATCGAGCCTATCGCGACACGCAGGATCAGCAGTCCCAGGTCGGCTCTATGATAGGTCCCCACGATTTCTTTCTCCTGCACCGTCACTCGCCGGGCGGGCAGCCCCCCGCCCCCCGCTCCCCCTTCGCTGGGGAAGCGGGGCTGCGTCGGCCGCCTGCGCGGCAAGAGTGGGAAGGCTACTCGTTCTCCTTGCTCAAGCTCCTAACATACGCCGCCAAGTCGAGCAATTCCTGCTCGCTCAGCACCGCTCCAAACCCGGGCATGGCTCCCTTGCCCTTGGAGATGATCTCCAGCAGTCCTTGATCGGTGAGCTTGTCCATCAGCTCGGGGTTAGTCAGGTCGGAGGGTCGCGGATTGAGCGCCACCGCCGCCGGCCCGTCGCCCTTGCCGGCTTTGCCGTGGCAGGCTACACACTGCCTCGCAAATAGCTCCGCGCCCTTGGACTCAGCCGGGAGCCGTAGTGGAGACGCGCCGGCCGAAGCGAGCTGCGCCAGAACGACCGGCTCACTCGAGGTCTCCGCAGTGGCAACCCGCTTGGCGCCGCCCCTCAAGAACTCCAGGATGGCCTCCGCCTCGTCGTCCGTGAGACGGGCTATGATCTTCATGTTCGTGACAATCGTCTCCCACTGATCCGCCGTGTAGCGATTGGCCGGTTGAATCATGTGACAGCGACCGCACGTTTCGGCCCACATATCCACACCGGACCGTTGGGCAACCGCCGCTCCCGGAATCAAACCGGCCGCGCCTGCTAGGAGACCGGCCGCGAACATTCCTCTTTTCAGCGTCTTCATGGTCGGCTCTCCTTAGAATGACATGGTGTACTGTGCAACGAGCTTGTTGTTGTCCGACTCGAACCCCGACTTCTCTATGTTGACGTGGTAGGCCAGTCGGATCGCGGAACTCGCCGACACATAGTAGTTGGCACCGAACGAAATGCGGCTGCGGTCCGAATCCTCGCCCGGCATGTCGCGCATGCTGAACCGAATCACCGGCTCGTACTTGGCCTGGATCAGGTAGGCGACCTGCGCGTATCCGCCCTTCTTGGACAAACTGCCGCCCGTAGCCTCCTGGTCGGCGAGCACCCCCTCGGCCCGAATCTCCAGCCCCCTGTTGTGGTACGAGGCGTCCACACCGAACATCGCCAGAGTGAGAGAGCTGTCGGCCACATTCACGTAGTTGCCGAAATAGCCCGAAGCTCCGATGTCAAAGCCCTGAGGGGCGAGCTCCACACCCAACCTTCCCCCAAGGGCCTTGGAATCGTCCCGGCCTCCGGTCGCCTTGTCCCGGTCGTTGTCCCGCATATCGCGGATGTCGCCGCCATCGTCTCCCATGAGACCGTTCACCACGAAAGCGTCGAATGCGAGGCGCGCGCCCGCGGTACCGAGCGGAGCGCCGCCCGACAGCCACACGCCGACGTCGCTGTACGTCTGCGGAAACACGTTGGCAAACCCGTTGGGCCGGTCGGGCATCTTGTTGATCCAGGTCGGATGTAGATCCTTGTTGAACCGCCCGAACGGAACGATGAACTTGCCCGCCTGGACCCGGAGGTTCCTGAGCCCTGTGTAAGAGATGTAGCCGTACTCGAAGGCGATCTCTTCACCGGCGTGCTCGAACTCGATCTCGGCGGCGGCAAACACGTTCTCCACGAGCTTGCCGAGCGCAATCAGGTTGAAGTGGTGGTTGTCGAGATAGAACTCGCTGTTGTCCGACCCGAGCTTGTCCAGATTAACCTCCAGGTCGGCGTAGCCCGACAGCATGAGACCCTGTGCAATACTCGGCTGTGGCGAAACCGCCAAAGCGGCGAGCAGGGCGCCGCCGACTACCGACGGTGTGACTCGCATAAACGTGCTCCTTTCCATTCCAGCTTGGGTTGCATCTTTACCGCCGCATTGGGACGATTAAGACGCCCGTTCCACAAAGCACGACCCGTGCCGCAGGCCCCAAGCTGGGATAACCCCTTACACGAAAACGCATTACACAGTTGAGACCGATCCGCCTTGCCGGGCACATGGGACACCTGGAGTCACAGCTGTGTCGCACGGTGGCTCACATGAAGGGTTCTTCATTGTCCCTTCAAGTGAAGGCCACCGCAGCCCGGCGAGATTGCACCGAAGTTCGGCTGCGCGGCAGCAGCTCCGCGGTCTTTTTAGGGGTCGAGCAGGAGCGATGCTTTGAACCTCAACAAGCTCTTTCCTCGTCTGTCGATCCGGGCGAAGCTCGGGACGGCGTTCGTAGTGCTCGCTGTGGTTCCGCTGGCGTTCGTTGCGGCGGTCACGACTCAGGTCACGATCCGCTACCTGCGGGAGACGGGCAGGTCTGTATTGGAGCATGACCTGTTGATGGCGCGGCGACTGACGGAGGAGGCCCTTGACAGGGCGGAGCGCGACGTGGCGCATCTCGCGCGCTCCGCGTTCGACACGCTTCTCATGGATCGCCGCCCGGAGACCGCAGCACTCGCGGCGG
>JBHIEQ010000253.1:0-4500 GCA_046760725.1 Gemmatimonadales bacterium | reverse complement strand
GCCAAAACCGAAGAAGACCCTCTCCCGCCGTGTCGTGACGGCGCCGGTGGCCGTAGGTGGCGACCGTTCCGGCCACGACCGTCGCGATGCTGCCGAACGTCACGGTGCCCACGGCGAGCATGGGATCGAGGATCCCGGTCACTCCCAGTGCGGCCCCGAGGCCCACTACACCCAGACCGGCGTACGCCGACCGGCGTGCGGTGCGCTCGGTGAAACCCGCGCCACGCCCGATCTGGAAATCCAGTTCCTCTCGCCGCCGGTTCACGTCGGTGATCACCGCGCTCACCGTATCCTCCCAGCCGTATCCGGCCCGCAGCACGCGGCGCAGCGTGGGCAGAACGTGGATCGAGGCAACGCCCAAGGCGAGCGCGATCCATCCAATCCCGACGCCGATCGTGACCGCGCTCGCGTCCGCGAGCCCGCCCGCCGTGATGAACAAGCCGAGGACGGCGAAGAGCGAGAGACTCGACGCGTGGCGCAGTCGGCCCACCAGCGCTCGGAGCGGCGTCGGCGTTTCGCACTGTCAGGCTGTACGGCATGATATGTAACGTGCGATCAAATCATCTTCCGCTGCCAACACCGAGGCAGTCGTGCGCAGCAGCGACTGGGGTCAGAATCGCCTCCTACGAGCATCGCGACGGACTAGCTTGTCTCGCGGTAGGGAGGACTACATCTTAGCGATGATCACCGCCGCCTGCCCGACCAGATTTCGAGGGCACAGTGCACAACGTCTTCATCCTCTACATACCCCCGGGAAACAGCGAGGCGATGGTTCACTATCAGGACACCATCGTCGACCGCGTGCCGATCGAGCGCATCGGGCCTCACGTGTCGGCGGACCTGAGGTCCAGGCTCATCGGGGTATTCGGGAAGAATCGAATCGCGGTGTGGGGCTCTAAGTCCGGCTCAAGGAATCGCAGTAACTTCGAGCGCATGAGTCCCGGCGACGACATCCTGATCGTCGAGGGGGATAGTATCAAACTCATAGGCAAGATTGCGGCGAAGACCGAGAATCCAGCACTGTCGCGCGAACTCTGGAAGACACTGTCCGGAGATCCCGTCCCTTGGCAACTCATCTACTTCATCGCGAATCCACGACCGCTGGACCTGCCGTTCACGGAGTTCTGCCAGCTCTTCGAGTACGCCCCTACGTACCGACTCCGAGGCTTCACGACGGTCGCTGCCGAGAGACTTGAGGCGTTCTACGCCCGCTATGACGATCTCTACTCGATCCTCGAGCGAATGAGCCGGGGCGAGGCTTTCGCGCAGAAAGGAACCGTCCCGGAGCCGGCGGTCAGTGAGCAGGAAGGCCTGGTTGAGCTCCATCCCGAACAGGTGGACGACGTTCTGCAGGAGGACTTGGTCTCGGATCACGTGAAGATGCAATGGAAGCTTGCTTGCCTCGGACTCAAGGCGGGGGAACGGGTTTGGGTACCGGTTGGGGACCAGGCAAAGCTCCGAAAGCACTATCAATTCGATGCATTCGACCCGGAATTCGTGACCGGCATCGACCTCCCTCACTCCTACGTGGAGAACATCGATGTCGTTTGGAAGCGAGAGTTCCGGATTGCCGCGGCGTACGAGATCGAGAACTCGACGTCGATCTATTCGGGGCTACTGCGATTCGCGGACCTGAACATCCTGGCACCCAATACACTGTATCCCATGTTCGTGGTCGCCCCGGCGGCTCGAAAGAACCGCTTGCGCGAACAGCTCACGCGGCCGACGTTCAAGCGCCTCGGGCTGGACAAGACGGTGTGGTTTCTCTCTTACGAGAAGATAGAGGAGATTGACACTTTCTTTGCCACGGCCGAGTCCGGCCTTTCCGTAGAGACGATCCTCGGAAAGGCAGAACGGGTCGCGTGAGGCTAACCTTCTAAAGGCGTCCGACACCTCGTTCCCCTGCACCTCAAGCGACACGGTCGACCAGATTAGACTAGTTCTTCAAGCCCTTGATTCTCGGTTTCAGGGCACGCCGGCTCAGTTCTCAGCGTAAGACGCGGGTCCGTGGGTAGCGGCGAGGAACTGTCGTTGTCGACGGGCACCAGCAGTTTCAATTGGCTCTTCGGGGAATTCCGGCCGCCCGAGTTCGGCACTGACGGTCGGTGGCGAGGGCGCCTTGGCGGAGAAGCGTACAAGGATAGGTGACAAAAAGATCACATATCCCGCAGTGCGTGAAAGGAGATCCCCATGGCCGGCTGCTGGCCGGCGCTTGCCGAGCAGCCGCAGGGATCTGGGATGGTATTTGCGTTTCCGCCTGCGATTGCTAATAGCGGTCGGGGGTATTATCGCGACAGCTCAGAGATCGGATCGAGGGAACGCTGGCAATGATCAAGTACGCGAGCCTCCTGCTCCTCCTAGCGGCGGCACTCCCGTCGTCCTCCTGCGAGACAGTCTGCACCCTCGAGCTGCTCGTTGCGATATCCCCATCCGACACGACCATTGCGGTCGGGGAATCCTTCCAGGCAAAGGTTGGCCTGTCGGGCTGTGGAGGCCGAAAGACCTTTTCGGACGAGTACACATGGGTCTCGGACGACAGCACCGTCGTGGTGGTGAACGATGAGGGGCGAGTGACTGGGGTGGGTGTCGGACAGGCAAATGTTCTGGTGTCGGGCAAACGGTATGGAGATCTTGGCGGGATCGCGGTCACCGTTCGACCGGCGAGCTCGAGCCTATAACCAGTCCTTGCCCAGTGCGAGCATCAACCCGGCCAGCGGCACGAGCGTGCCGATCCAGAAAATGAACATCCACTTCATCTGATCACGCATCTGGGAGGCGATCTCAGCGCGAAGCGCGGCTAGGCCGGTGTTCACGCGGCCCTCGAGATCGGCGAACCCCGCATTCACGCGGCCCTCGAGATCGGCGAACCCCGCATTCATGCGGCCCTCGAGGTCGGCGAACCCCGCATTCATGCGGCCCTCGAGGTCGGCGAACCGCGCATTCATGCGGCCCTCGAGGTCGGTGAGCTTGGCCTCGAACCTGGCCTCCGAGAGAGCGATGCGCTCCTCCAGCCGATCACCGAACCGGGCGTAGTAGAGGTCCGCCAAATCCCGGAGTTCCGCTCGATTCACCGTTCGCCCCTCATTCACCCAGGCGACCAGGTCCTGTGTGACCTCTTCGCCCCAGGTTTCTTTGAGCTTCTGAAGCAGTCGGCTGCTCGCCGGCATGATACTCCCCGTGAGTTAACCGCCGACACCATACAATCTAGTCGTCCCGTCCGAACAACCAACAATACGCGCCGCGTGGCGTAAATTGGCGACCGACCAGCCCCCGCCCCCCGGCTTGGCCGACCTCCGCCCCTTAAATACATTCACGCGGGGAACGGCACGGCCCGTGCCAGGGCAGGGACCCCCGGGAATCCTCTGACATCATGCGAATCGCCCAAGTAGCACCGCTGTTCGAGAGCGTTCCGCCCAAATACTACGGCGGCACCGAACGAGTGGTCTCGTACCTCACCGAAGAACTGGTGCGCCAGGGACACGAGGTCACCCTGTTCGCGAGCGGCGACTCGGTGACCCGAGCCCGGCTGGTCGCCGCATGCCGCCGATCGCTGCGGCTGGACAAACACTCGGTGGACCACCTGGCCCTCCACGTCCTCCTCATGGAACACGTGTGCCAGCGCGCCGAGGAATTCGACGTCATCCACTTCCACACCGACTACCTGCACTACCCCATCGCGCGCCGGCACCCGATGACTCACGTGACCACGCTCCACGGCCGGCTCGACATCCCGGAACTCGCACCCCTCTACGAGGAGTTCCGCGAAGTGCCGGTGGTCTCGATCTCGGACGCCCAGCGTGAACCCCTGCCCGACGCCAACTGGCAGGGCACGGTGTACCACGGCCTGCCACCCGACCTCTTCCGCTACCGGCCCGAACCCGGGACCTACCTCGCCTTCCTTGGCCGAATCTCTCCGGAGAAAAGGGTCGATCGCGCCATCGAGATCGCGAAGCAACTGGAGGTGCCCATCAAGATCGCGGCCAAAGTGGACGTGGTGGACAAGGACTACTTCGAGGGCGTGGTGGAACCGCTGCTGCGCGATCCCCTGGTGGAATACGTGGGCGAGATCGGCGAGGGCGAAAAGGACGAGTTCCTGGGCAACGCCTACGCGCTGCTCTTCCCCATCGACTGGCCGGAACCCTTCGGACTCGTAATGATAGAAGCCATGGCGTGCGGCACCCCGGTGATCGCCTACCGCAGAGGCTCGGTACCCGAAGTGATCGAGGACGGCCGCACCGGCTTCATCGTGAAAGGCCTGGAAGACGCGCTGGAAGCGGCGAGAAAGATCCCTCAACTCAGCCGCCACCGCTGTCGCGAGCTGTTCGAGGAACGCTTCACCGCGTACCGCATGGCCAAGGACTACCTCACGATCTACGAGCGACTGATCGCGAACGAGTCCGACTGACCAACTGACCACCCCGCATGGCGCCCGCCAATTCCGCCCCCGAAGAGGTCATTCGTGTCAGTGACCAGTACTACATCCACTCCACCTCGGCGCGG
>JBHIEQ010000252.1:0-4502 GCA_046760725.1 Gemmatimonadales bacterium | reverse complement strand
TCCCCGAGCGATTCCGAGAGGTAGAAGACGGAGATAGCCTCGTTCGAGAATGGCCCGTCTACGACTTCACCCTAGAGGAGGTCAAATCGCTCGATGCCGGCTCCTGGTTCTCGCCGGAGTTTCGAGACTCGCGCGTACCGAGCCTAAGGGAGGTCATCGAACTCGCTCGAGGCCGCGCCGGGATCTACCCGGAGACCAAGAGTCCCGAAGTCTACGCCAGCCTCGGATTCTCGATGGAGCGTCTGCTCGTCACCGAGCTCGAGCGCCACGGACTCGACCGTCGTGGCGCGGACCCATTGACCCCCGTGGTTGTGCAGTCGTTTAGCGCGGCGAGCCTCCGGATTCTGCGCTGGGAGCTGAAGTCGGACCTACCCCTTACACTCCTGGTCCATCCAGGCAACGCCGACGAGTGGACCAAGGGGTCGGGCCTCGAGCGTCTATCGGAGTTCGCGTCCGGAATCGGTCCATTCAAGAACCTCGTGGAGGAGGACCCGGCGATGGTTGAGAGGGCCCATGCGGTGGGCCTGTCGGTGACGCCGTGGACCTTTGGATCGCAATCGACTAGCGGTCATATCGAGCTCAGAGCGGAGATGGCCCGGTACGTGTGCGTGCTGGGCGTGGATGGACTCTTCACGAACAACCCTGATCTCTTCCCGCGGCGGGAATCATGCGAGTGACGGCTGAGCAACCGGGAAGATAGTTTCACGGAATGTCCGGGGACATGATTAACATTTTTTCTTGAGGGACGGAGCCCCGGTGATGGTGTGGGTGTGTTGGTCGAAGCGGCCGAGGAGTGTGTCGTAGTAGAGGATATTCCTGTACACGCTCGACGGACAGTTCATGTGGACATCGGAAGGCCCACGCCCGGTTGCTCCCCACACGGCAGAGACTCATCTGGCAAGGCAGATCTATCGCTATTTGACTGCCACTGAACGCTACATCTATGCGGTTTACGTGTACTGCGAGACTTGCCCGAACCCGGATCTTGATACCGGACCGGCGCGAATGAGGCAGATCAACCTTCTGTTCCGGCGGGGTGTTTCGCTGCTGCCACCCCTCATGCTGGTGCTTGTCCTCGCTGTGTGGGCGTTGCCAGAAGCACATGGCAGCGGATATGCAGTTTCCTGGGAGCCCGATGGCGCGCAGTGCGACACTTCGCGTCCGGGTCCCTGCTAGGGGCACAGGTTCGCATCAACGTGACCGCGTGGGACACCCGCCGCAGGCGGAGGGTGCCGAGGACAGGAGTCCCGCTATCCACACAAGCCAATTCCCACGCAGAACATTCTGGCCTTCTTCCGGGCGATGGCGCCTCAAGCGCCGCTGAACATGCGATGGCAACCCTCGAGGCTTGCGTTCTGCCTGTCCACGTTCGGGTGATGCATGCAAGGGGGAAGAACGTCTATGGCGGGCTGAGGGACTACCTGGAGGTCAGAACCCTCGAGCGCTACAGCCGCAGGCTTCCCACAAGCGACGCCACGCACCCCTGAGACATCTGCTTGGTGGTGGTGTATACTTGGGCGAAATTGAGATCAGGGGTGGGAGTCTCCGGCCGCCCACGGACTCGCGACAAGGGGCAGGACGATGGCCCTCTCTCGACGCATCATCGGCATCTCGACCGTTGCCATAATCGTGCTTGTCATGGCCGGCGGGATCTACCTCAGACTCAAGGGATCGAACGGCGGGGAAGAGAGCAGCGGTAGCTCCCAGGCCGAGGGGGGCGATGCCTCCTCACTCTCCTCGGCGAGCACCTTCGCGACGTCGGTGCCCGTCCCCGTGGAAGGCGCCCTCGTGGTCCAAGACACCCTCGTGATCTCCGTCTCGGCGGCCGGGGAGGCTGCGGCCGCGAGCCGCGCCACCCTCCGCACACAGGTACAAGGCCCGATCTCGCGCGTGCGCGTCCGTGAGAACGAGGTGGTGAGACGGGGACAGGTCTTGATCGACATCGACTCCACCGAGTACGCCCTGCGCGTCGCGGCCGCACAGGGGCAGGTGGCACAAGCCCGCGCGAATTACCGCGAGCTGATCCTGTTCGACGACCAGATCGAGGACCCCGAGGTGAGAGCAGAGCGCGAACGAGTGGCGCGCGCCAAGAGCGGCCTGGATCAGGCCGAGGTGGCGCTCAAACAAGCACAGCTGGAACTGGAACGCGCGCGCGTGCGCGCCCCGTTCGGCGGACGGGTGGCCGACCTCCAGGTGGTCGCGGGCCAGTGGGTGAACGCGGGCGACGAGCTGCTCACCGTGGTCGATATCGATCCTATAAAGGTCGAGGTGCAGGTTCTGGAGAGCGAGGTGCCACTGCTCGCCGAAGGAAGGGGTGCGACGATCTCCTTCGCGGCCTTTCCGGGAGAGACGTTCTCCGGCCAGATCGCCACCATCAACCCGCTGGTGGAGAGCGGCACCCGCACGGCACGGGTCACGGTCGAGATCCCCAACCCCGAGGGCCGCATCCTGCCCGGGATGTACGCCCGAGTGTCGCTCGAGGCGCGTAAGCTACCGGATCGGGTGCTGGTTCCCCGGAGTGCCATTCTCGAGCGGGACCGCCGCACGATGCTGTTCGTGTTCGAGGGAGAGAACGACGTGGGCTACGCCAAATGGCGCTACGTGACCACCGGCCTCGCCAACGACTCGCTGGTGGAGATCGTGGAAAATTCAGAGACCGACATGGTTGCGCCCGGCGAATGGGTCCTGACCGACGGTCATTACACGCTGATCCACGACGCCTACGTTCGCCTGGTACAAAGCGTCCGCGCCGCGGGAGGGAGGCCGCAATGAGAATCACGGTCATCGCATTGGGGGCCGCGCTGACGGTGACGTCGGCTGCCGTGGCGCAGGAACGAATAGTCCTCACCCTGGATCAAGCGCTCGAGATCGCGCGCCGGCAGAACCCCGAGTACCGCCAGGCGCTGAACCAGGAACGGGCGGCGGGCGCGCAGGTGAACGCCGGACTCGGCGCGTTCCTGCCGACGTTGAGCGCCCGCACCTCGTTCGCGGGAGCGTCGTCGCGCACCGTCACGGGAGAGAACGATTTCGGTCAGGCGGTGAGTCTTCCCTCGGCGATAGACTTCGAGAGAAGCTCCGCGTCGCAAGCGGTCGGCGCGTCGCTCACCCTGTTCGACGGGCTCAGCAACCTGAACACCCTGCGCTCCGCACGGGAGAGCGAGGAGCGGTTCAGCGCAGGCTCGGAGGCGGCGCTCATTCGGACCGAAGCGGAAACCAAGCGGCGCTTCTACGACGCGCTGCGCACGGGGCAACTCGTCGAACTGGAAGAGCGACTGCTCACGCAGGCGAGGGAACAGCTCGCCGCCACGGAGCGACTGTTCCGTGCCGCGGGTGCCACGCAGGAAGACGTGCTGGGAGCGCAGGCGGATGTCGCGGGACAGGAGCTGGCACTCGCCCGTGCCGCGGGCGAGGCGGAGAAGGCGAAGCTCCTGCTCAAGGAGTACCTGGGGATCACCGAAGCTATCGAGTTCGACGTCAAGGGAGAGCTGCGGGGTGTATTGGATCCCTCGGAGCTGGACGACCAGGCCCTACTCGCGCGGGCGCTGGCGAACCATCCTTCGGTTGTAGCGCTGGATGCCGCGGCCAATGCTGCGGCATCCAGCGCCACGGCCGCGCGGGGCGCGCGTTGGCCCACGATCGGGGTCAACGCCTCGTTCGGCCGGTCGATGAGCCTCTCCTCGTACGACGCGCTGTTCAAGCTGAACCCGCAGAACCGGAGCTTCTCCTTCGGCGTGGACCTCACCTGGCCGCTCTTCACGGGTTTCGCCACCTCGGCCCAGATCGCGAACGCCGACCTCCAGGCGAGAAACGCCGAGGAGCAGCTCGTGGCGGGACGGCTCAGCGTGGAGCGGGCCGTGAAGAGCGCACTGATCGACGTGAGAAACGCGCATCGCGCGCTGGAGCTGGCACGGCAGTCGGCCGCGCTCAGCGTGGAGCGGCTGCGCCTCGCGCGCGAGCGGTACGCGGTCGCGGCGATCACTTTCCCTAACCTCCAGCTCCTGACCACCCAGGCGGCATCAGCCGAGCGGCAGCTCCTGCAGGCCGAGTTCGATCTGGCGCGAGCGGCCGCCACGCTGGAAGAGGCCGTGGGCGGACCGATCGGCCGGTGAGCCTCACGTTCGCAGCCTGATGTCCATCAGCGGTGTGTCCGTCCAGCGGCCGGTGGCCGTCGCGATGCTGTTCATCGCGGTCGTGTTTCTCGGCCTCATCTCCTTCACGCGCATCCCCGTCGATCTCCTTCCCGACGTTGCCTATCCGCGGCTCGTGATTCACACGCAGTACCCGGACGTGGGGCCCGCCGAGGTGGAACGATTCGTGACGGAGCCGATCGAGCGCGGGGTGAGTCGGGTTCCCGGAGTGGAGCGGATCGAGAGCGTTTCCAGAGAGGGGCTTTCCCTCGTGACCCTCAGGTTCGCCTGGGGCACGGACATGGACTTCGCCGCCCTCAATGTTCGGGAGCAGCTCGACAACATGCAGGACGAGATTCCCGAGTTGGCCTCACG